>NZ_FMXV01000021.1:0-122193 GCF_900104425.1 Pseudomonas sp. NFACC13-1
ATGGCGGTGTACCCGAATCTTCCGTCCAACCCAAAAACCCATGTGGGAGCGAGCTCGCTCGCGATGACGGCGGCACAGTCACCCTCGAAGCAAGCCGATCCACCGCTATCGCGAGCAAGCTCGCTCCCACAGGGATCAGATCCCGCTCAGCGCCAGGTCCATGGCGAAGTAGGTGAAGATCAGGTCTGCCCCCGCCCGCTTGATTGCGCCAAGGCTCTCGCGGACCACACGGGCTTCGTCGATGGCGCCGGCCTGGGCGGCGAATTTGATCATCGCGTATTCGCCACTGACCTGGTAAGCCGACAGAGGCAGGTTCGAAGCCTGGCGAATATCGCGGATGATGTCGAGGTAGGCACCGGCCGGCTTGACCATCAGCGCATCGGCACCTTCCTGTTCATCGAGCAGGGATTCGCGCAGGGCTTCGCGGCGGTTCATCGGGTTCATCTGGTAGCTCTTGCGGTCACCTTTCAGGGCGCTGCCGCCGGCCTCGCGGAACGGACCATACAGCGCCGAGGCGAATTTGGTGGAATAGGCCATGATCGCCGTCTGGTTGAAACCGGCTTCATCCAAAGCCTTGCGAATCGCCTGGACCTGGCCGTCCATGGCCGCCGACGGCGCGATCACGTCGGCACCGGCGCGGGCCGCCGCCACGGCTTGCTTGCCCAGGTTGATCAAGGTCCGGTCGTTGTCCACTTCATTGCCGTGGAGCACGCCGCAGTGACCATGGTCGGTGTATTCACAGAAGCAGGTGTCGGACATCACGATCATTTCCGGCACCGCGTCCTTGCAGATCCTGGCCATGCGTGACACCAGGCCCCACTCACTCCAGGTGTCGCTGCCATCGTTGTCCAGGTGATGGGACACACCAAAGGTCATCACCGACTTGATGCCAGCACGGGCATAGCGTTCGATCTCACCGGCCAGCTTCGACTCAGGGATGCGCACCACGCCGGGCATGCTCTTGATCGGTACGAAATCATCGATTTCTTCTTCGACGAAAATCGGCAGCACCAGATCGTTCAAGGTGAACTCGGTTTCCTGGAACAGGCTGCGCAGGCTTGCATTGCGACGCAGGCGGCGTGGACGTGCTTCGGGGAACTGGCTGGACATGGGACTCCTGGGCAAAAAATGCGGCTCGATCACAGGGAGCGAAGCTTATGCCCAGGCCAGCCAGGGCACAAACGCCAGCTGAAAACAGAGTATTACCAGCCGGGTAATAATCGCCTCATACGGTCAACGAGCCGTTGATGCACGTCACCACCGCGCCACCAATCCAGACCTCTTCCCCCAACTGCTCGACATGAATCCGTCCGGCCCGGCCCATCGTCAATCCCTGGCTGACCACATAGGACGCAGGCGCCAGCCCCTTGCCCAACATCCATTGCGCAAGCCCGGCGTTCAGGCTGCCGGTGGCCGGATCCTCGGGCATGCCATCACCGGCGATGAAGCCGCGCACTTCGAAGTGGGCCTCATCGCCATCCACGGCCCGATCCCAGGGTGCGATCACGCCCACGGCCAGGTCCAGCAACTGCTGGTAATCCGGCTCGAGCGTCAGGACTTGCCGGCGATCCTTGAGCATCACCGCCAGCCAGCCGGCACCATTATCGACCCATTGCGCCTCGACAATCGCCTGCGCTGCGAGCCCCAGCCCCTTGCACACCCGCTCCAGCAACTCGGCCTCCAGCGGACCGGACTTGAGCAAGGGCGGCGCGAGGAACGCCAACCCATGATCGCTGCGGCGCACCCTGACCAAGCCGACGCCGCACTCCTGCACGATCTCCTGCCCTTTGGGCACGCCTCCGGCTTCCAGCCAGGCGTGACAACTGCCCAGGGTCGGATGCCCGGCAAACGGCAACTCGGTGGACGTGGTGAAAATACGCACCCGGTAATCGGCTTCCGGGTGCTGCGGCGCCAACAGGAACGTGGTTTCGCTGAGGTTGGTCCAGTTGGCGAAAGCGGCCATGCGCGAGTCACTGAGCCCATCGGCCCCCAGCACCACCGCCAGCGGATTGCCCTTGAGCGGCACATCGCTGAACACATCCAGTTGCTTGTAATCGAATCGGCGGGGCGTCGGTTTGCTCATTCCGGAATCTTCAACCCGCGGGCCACGGCCGGTCGCGCCAGGAAGCGCTCCAATACCCGCGTCACATTGGGGAAGTGCTGGATACCCACCAAATCACCGGCTTCATAAAAACCGATCAAGTTGCGCACCCAGGGAAACGTGGCGATATCGGCAATGGTGTAGCGCTCGCCCATGATCCAGTCCCGCCCTTGCAGACGGCCATCGAGCACCTTGAGCAGGCGCCTGCTTTCCTCGACATAACGATCCCGTGGCCGCTTGTCCTCGTAGTCCTTGCCGGCGAATTTGTTAAAGAACCCCAACTGCCCGAACATGGGCCCGATCCCACCCATCTGGAACATCAGCCACTGGATCGTCTCGTAGCGCGCCGCCGACTCCTGGGCCAGCAACTGTCCGCTCTTGTCCGCCAGATAGATCAGGATCGCCCCCGACTCGAACAACGCCAACGGCTGGTCCCCCGGCCCATGGGGGTCGAGAATCGCCGGGATCTTGTTGTTGGGGTTCAGGGAAAGGAACTCGGGCGACAGCTGGTCGTTGTTGGCGAAGTCCACTTTGTGGGGCTCGTACGGCAGGCCGATCTCTTCCAGCATGATCGAAACCTTCACGCCGTTGGGGGTTGGCAGGGAGTAGAGCTGGATCCACTCCGGGTATTGGGCGGGCCACTTCTGGGTGATGAGGTATGGCGTCAAGTCGGGCATGGAGTCGGCTCGAAAATGAAGGAAACCCCGAGGATATCCAAGATGTTGGGGACGACACCACTGCCCGTCACACAATTCACGTCGTCCCTTCTTAATTCAGCAACATCCTGTGGTTAACGTTCGTCCCATCTCCTGACGGAGATCGCTACAGTGCACCGGAATCGAACCAAAGCGCTCGAAGGGACTCTGAGCAATGCCCGCGAAGAACCAACGAGGCGTAACGACAGGGAAAACACCCGAGGCCAAGCGCTTCGCGGTACCGGGGTTTGTCAGCCTGACTCAAGCGTGCTGAAGACTATTATTCGATGATGAACCCACTGAATTTCGCCAGACGCTTCAAACACCGTTCGTGGCTGATGCTGCCGACGCTGCTTGTGGTCTGTGGCCTGGTGCTGTCGCTGGAATCCAGCGTCAGCCGCGCCCAGCCAGCCGACGGCGTACAGACCCTGGTGTTCCTGCGCCACGCCGAGAAACCCGCCGGTGGCCTGGGCCAGCTCAACTGCCAGGGCCTCAATCGCGCCATCGACCTGGCCACCCTGCTGCCGGAAAAATTCGGCAAGGCCGACTACGTGTTCGCGGCCAACCCGACCCGCAATGTCGAAGAGGGTGAGCTGGACAACTCCTACAGCTATATTCGCCCGCTGATGACCATCAGCCCCAGCGCCATCAAGCTCGGGCTGCCGGTAAACATCAATTTTTCAGCCAACGACACCAGCGACCTGGCTGACGAGTTGCTGCACGACAAGTACCACAACTCCACCATCTATACCGCCTGGTCCCATGGCTACCTGCCGGAGCTGATCAACAAGGTCGCCGGTGAGGCGGTGGGCAAGAAGCAGACCATTACCGAAGACTGGGCATCCGGGGACTTCGATTCGCTGTATGTGCTGACCCTGACCTGGCACAACGGCAAGGCCAGCCTCACCAGCCAGAGCTACAAGCAAGGCTTGGACAATGGCCAGCAAGCCTGTCCGACCTGATCATCAATGTGGGAGCGAGCTTGCTCGCGATGGCGGTGGGTCAGCTTGCCTCAAGGGCGCCAGTGTTGCCGTCATCGCGAGCAAGCTCGCTCCCACAGGTCATCTTCCCCGGGCCGCCCGCTCGCGCAAGTACTCCAGCACCGCCGCCTGCTCCCCCGAGAACTCGATCCGCAAGCCCTTCTTTTCCCGCTGGAACACGTACATCGGGTCGTAATACTCACGCAGCAAACCCTCGATCCAACCGCGATGCACGTCGACGGCACCGCTGTGGGCCTGCTCGGCCAGGGCTGTTTCCAGGATGTCCTTCAAGCGTCGGTGACGGTCGCCACCCAGGCGTTTGTGGATGTTATCCAGGCTTGCCAGCAATCGCTCGGAAAACAGCGAAAAACCTTCGTCGCCATGTACTGCGACAAACTCTGCACACAGGTCAATGACGTAATCCTGCAGGATCCGTTCGACCCGACGCTCCAGACTGTCTTCCAGCCAGACCATCGGAACCTGCTGCATGCGCTGGTACAAGGACAGTGGCAAGGCGCAGCTGCCGACCGCACGGCTCTCATCTTCCAGCACAAACTGCTCAATGCCGGCGGCGCGTTTTTTCAGCACATCCACGGCCAGGCGGTTTTCAAAATCGATGTTGGAAGGCTGGCCGGTGGCGCGTTTGCCGAAGCTCGAACCGCGATGGTTGGCATACCCTTCCAGGTCCAGGCTGTTGCCCAGTTGGCCCAGCGCTTCGGTCTTGCCGGTACCGGTCATGCCGCCCAGCAGCACCAGGTCGCACTCGGCCACCGCCTGTTCGATGGTGTCCAGCAAGAACGTGCGCATGGCCTTGTAGCCACCGCCGACCCGAGGGTAATCAATGCCCGCTTCGTCCTTGAGCCATTGCTGGACGATCTGCGAACGCAAGCCGCCGCGAAAGCAATACAGCAGACCGTCGGGATGGGCCTTGGCGAACGCCGCCCAAGCCTGGATGCGCTGGGCCTTGGTCTCACCGGACACCAGTTGATGCCCCAGGACGATGGCGGCCTGTTGCCCCTGTTGTTTGTAGCAGGTCCCGACACGTTGCCGTTCGTTGTCGGTCATCAACGGCAGATTGACCACGCCGGGGAAAGCGCCCTTGATGAATTCGACTGGGGCGCGCGTGTCCATCATCGGTCGGTCATGGAGGAAGATGTCGCGGTAATCGGTGATGTCCTGGCTCATCAAGACACCTCGACCGCGTAACGCTGTCGCTCGACCAACTCGCCAATGGGCTCCAGCGCCAGGCCGAGTTCCGTGGCCACCCGCAGGAACTCGTCCTCGCCTTCGGGGGTGACGGCAATCAACAGGCCGCCGCTGGTCTGCGGGTCGCACAGCACTCGCTTGTGCAGTTCCTGGACCCGACCGACCTTGCTGGCGTAGCTGTCGTAGTTGCGCAGCGTACCGCCCGGCACACAGCCCAGGTCGAGGTAGTATTCGACGCCTGGCAGACGCGGAACCGCGTCATAGCGGATACGCGCGGTCAACTGGCTGCCGTCGGCCATTTCCACCAGGTGCCCGAGCAGGCCGAAACCGGTGACGTCGGTCATCGCCGTCACGCCATCGAGTTTGCCGAAGCGGCTGCCGGGTTTATTGAGGGTGCACATCCAGTCACGGGCCAGGCCAACATCGGCGGCGCGCAGCTTGCCTTTCTTTTCCGCCGTGGTGAGGATGCCGATGCCCAGGGGCTTGGTCAGGTACAGCCGGCAGCCGACGGTGGCCGTGTCGTTGCGCTTCATATGGCGCTTTTGCACCAGGCCCGTGACCGCCAGGCCGAAGATCGGCTCGGGCGCATCGATCGAATGCCCGCCCGCCAGGGGAATACCGGCCTCGTCACACACGGAACGACCGCCGCGAATCACTTCCCGGGCAATTTCCGGGGCCAATACGTTGACTGGCCAGCCAAGAATCGCGATGGCCATCAGCGGATCACCGCCCATGGCGTAGATGTCGCTGATGGCATTGGTGGCGGCGATGCGACCGAAATCGAAGGGATCATCAACAATCGGCATGAAAAAATCGGTGGTCGAGACCACCCCACGCTCTTCGTCGATGGCATACACCGCAGCGTCGTCGCGAGAAGCATTGCCGACCCACAGCTTGGGATCGAGGTTCTGCGCACCACTGCCGGCCAGGATCACTTCCAGCACTTGGGGCGAAATCTTGCAGCCGCAACCGGCACCGTGGCTGTACTGGGTCAGGCGAATCGGCTCGCTCATGGGCATCTCTCCGGTCAGTCAAGGGGATCGATTCTAACAGCAACGCCGCCGACTCAGTGCCGTACCGAGCATCCGCCCGTGCAACACTTTGGTGCTGCTTCAGGCGGGCGTGAAGCATTCGGCGCACCCTGCCTGACCAAAAGGACAGGAAAACAGCCTCAATCTCAAGCTTTTCAAGCCACTGCACAAAATTGGTATGGGATGTGCAAACGTTTGCGCATTCGATCCTGCCCCAGCGGATCGACGATTTTTTTCAATCACGGAACCCGGGCTTCGGCCCGCACGAACAAGGACTTTCCATGCACTTCACTTCCCGGTGTCGCGCCACGCCCGGCGTATGGGCAGCCACCCTGCTACTGACCGCCGTTACCGGACTACTCAGCGCCACGACCCACGCCCAACCCACCGAGGTGTCCGCCCAAGGCGAAGCCCTCAGTCCAGAAGCCACCCCGTCCAAAAAAGGCGCCTACCTGTCGGACTGGTACAACCAGGACCTGACGCTCATCGGCAGCAAGGACATCAGCTTCGGCCCGCAACCGGTCGACGATATCTATCTGGAATATGAATACTTCGGACGCAAGGGGCCCTTCGAACTCTATGGCTACGTCGACATCCCGAAGATTTTCAACATTGGCAACAGTCACGACAAAGGTGCGTGGGACCACGGTTCACCCGTGTTCATGGAACACGAGCCGCGGATTTCCATCGACTACCTGGCCGGCCGCAGCCTGGCCATCGGGCCGTTCAAGGAATGGTATGTGGCGTTCGACTGGATCTACGACCACGGCAGCAACAGCGCCAATCGCGCGAACACCTTGTACAGCGGCCTGGGCACCGACATCGACACTCACTCGAGGGTCAACTTGTCGGCCAACCTCTATGGCCGTTATCAATGGGAAAACTATGGCGCCAGCAATGAATATTCCTGGGACGGCTACCGCGCCCAACTCAAGTACATCGTGCCGATCAGCCAGTTCAGCAATGGAGCCTCGCTGACGTACATTGGCTTCACCAACTTCGACTTCGGTTCGGACCTGCACAAGGACAACCCGGCCCGCACCGCCAACGCCACGGTCGCCACCAATGTCTTGCTGTACGCGTTCACCCACGTGCGCTTCACTCTGGTGGGCCGCTACTTCCACAACGGCGGCAACTGGCAGGATGGCAGTGAACTCAACTTTGGCGATGGCAACTTCCGCGCCCGCTCCGATGGGTGGGGCTATTACGCCGGGGTCGGCTATCAATTCTGAGCACATCGTCGCAGCACCCTTTCGAATCCATGGAGGTCACGAACACATGATCAATCGCCTGTTTGCTTCAATCGGCCTGGCAAGTACTGCACTCTTCGCGGCAAGCGCCGGGGCCGCACCGCCACTTCAACCCAAAGTGATGCTGATCACGATGTTCGCCCCCGAAGCGCAGAACTGGATCGAACGCTTACAGCTCAAGGATGAAATCCGTATACCGGGTCTGTCCGCCGAGTACCCGACGATCCGCTGCAATGCCGAACGGGTCTGCCTGCTGATCACCGGCATGGGCCAGACCAACGCGGCGGCTTCGACCCTGGCCCTGGCGCTCTCCCCGACCGTCGACCTGCGCAAGAGCTATTTCCTGGTGGCCGGGATCGCCGGCATCAACCCGCACCACGGCACGCTCGGCACAACCGCCTGGGCCCATTACCTGGTGGAGTTCGGTACTCAATGGGAGCTGGATTCGCGGGATGTGCCCAAGGACTGGCCCACCGGCTACCTGGGCATCAACACCAAGGGGCCGAACGAAAAGCCGCCGCTGGACTACAAGACAGAAGTCTTCGAACTCAACCCGGCCCTGCAAGCCAAGGCCTTTGCCCTCAGCCAGCAGGTGACCCTGGCCGAAAGCAAGGAGTCGGCCGCCTGGCGCTTGAAGTATCCGTATGCCCCGGCCAACCAGCCGCCGGTGGTGACCCGCTGCGACACCCTGGCCGGCAACACCTGGTTCTCCGGCACGCGCCTGAGCGAGCGCGCCGAAGTCTGGACCCGCCTGCTCACCGACAACAAAGGCGTCTACTGCACGACCCAACAGGAAGACAACTCGACTTACGAGGCCTTGCTGCGGGCCAGCCGTGAAGGTCGGGTGGACATCAACCGGCTGGCAGTGCTACGGGCCGGGTCCGACTTCGACCGCCCCGAGCCCGGTGGCAATGAAGTGGATAACCTGCTCAAGTACGCCGACCAGGGCGCGTTCGTCCCTGCGCTGGAAAACCTGTTCCGCACCGGCAATCCGCTGGTGCAGGACATTGTGAAGAACTGGTCGGCGTGGAAGAACGGCGTGCCAGGACTCTGATCTTTCAGCGCCAGGATCCTTTGTGGCGAGGGGATTTATCCCCGCTGGGTCGCGAAGCGGCCCCAAGTCTGCCCCGCCCTGATGAGCGGGCTCAGGACCGCTTCGCGCTCCAACGGGGATAAATCCCCTCGCCACAGGGAACCGGTTGGGCTGTTCCCAACGGCTCGGCCAATGGAATTTTCCCTCCCGGGCAGGATCATTTGAACATCAACCGCGCCCCCAGGAGACCGCCGATGCCTCTCACACCCTCCGCCGCCGACAGCACTCACCTGGACTACGGTCTCGACACCCTGTTCGGCCGCCAGACCAAAAGTATCGACTGCCAATACGCCGTCCAGCGCCTCGACGAGGACAAACCGGTGTGGTTCGCGCTGCACGTTCAACCGCCGATGCCGGACGACCTGGACAAGGCCGAGATCGTGGTGTTCAGCGCCGAGGGCCGGCGCCTGAGCGGCATCGTCCGCAGCACTGAACGCCTGGCCGATGGCAGCCTGCAACTCAACGTGGAACCCGACTGAACCGTTCAGGCCTGACGGGCATTGCTGCGATACATGAACACCAGCGCCAATGCCAGGCAGGCCATGGCAAGGACTCGACTGCCGGATAATTCGATGGCCGGGTTGCCCAGCCAGCCGAAATTGTCGATCAGCATGCCCATGCCCAGTTGTCCGACGATGACCGCCACGGTGGCCACGGCCGTGCCGACCCTGGGCACCGCGCCCACCATCACCATCATGTACACCACACCGAACAAGGCCCCGCTGAGTTGCCATTTCGGCATGTCCAACAGCGTCAAGCCGTGGGCCGGCTCGAAAAACACGATCAGCAGCCCGGTGGTCACCGTGCCCACCGTGAACGTCAGCAAGCTGCTGCGCAACACACCGACCGTCTGGCCCAGGCGCCCGTTGATAGCCGCCTGCACACTCAACACCGCACCGGCCGCGACGACCAGCAACAACAAAACAAACAGATTCATGTTCAACCTCGGGCAATTAGGACAAGGGCAACGACAATCAAGGCCAACGCCAGCCAGCGTTCGCCATTGACCCGCTTGCGGGCCGTCCCGAACCAGCCGAAATGATCGATCAGGACACTTTTACCTACCTGGCCGGAGAGAATCGCGATCATGGTCATGGCGATGCCGATGTGCGGCGTGGCGAGTGTCAGCACGACCACATAGATCGGACCGAGGAAACCGCCGATCAATTGCCAGCGTGGCAACTCATGCAAGGCTGGGCCTCGCTGCCGGCCACTGAGCAACAACAGCAGGAAAAGGATCGCCGAACCGACGCCGAAGATGCTCAGCGTGGCCCACAGATGCCCGACCTGGGCCCCGAGCGGCCCGAGCAGGCCGGCTTCCACCGACAAGCCCATGCCGGCCAGGATCACCAGGGGCAGCAACAGCCAGCGCAGCAATGTCCGGGGTCTGGCGGGTGTCGATACCGGCACGGCTTCGCTCAACGAAGATGTTTGCATGAGTCAAAACCTGTTCACTTGAAAGAGGGCCGGCATTATCGGCTGGTGCCGCTGTGCGATAAATGTGAGTATCCCGACAACACTTTTGCGCAATACGCACAGGAAAGCCCGCACCATGCACGGCCTCAATGAACTGGGCTTCAAGGCATTGCGATTGTTCGTCGCCGTGCTCGATCACGGCAGTTTTTCGGAAGTCGCACGGCGCGAAGGCTTGGCGCCGTCCTCGATTTCCCGGCAGATCCAGTTGATGGAACAGGCCCTGAACCAACAGTTGCTCTATCGCCACACCCGCGCCGTTTCACCCACCGAGGCTGGCCGCCTGTTGGGGCATCATGCACGGCTGCTGCTGGTGCAACTGGAGGAAGCCGAACAGGCGCTGCAGGAGCAACACAGCGAACCGTCCGGACTGGTGCGGATCAATGCGCCGGTGGTGTTTGGCCAGCGCCACCTGACACCGTGGTTGGGGCAGCTATGCGAGCGTTATCCGAAGCTGCAACTGGAGATCCAGCAGACCGACAGCTACGTCGACCCACTGCAGGAAGGCGCCGACCTGCTGTTCCGCATCGGTGCGCTGCACGATTCGAGCATGCAGGCGCGCATCCTCGCGCCCCATCGCTTCCAGATCGCCGCCAGCCCGACCTACCTGGCCCGCCACGGCGCACCACTCAAGCCCCAGGACCTGGTTCACCACCGGTGCCTGGCCTACAAGGGCGTGACCGGCCAGCAGCGCTGGTTCTTCCGCCGCCCGGGTCAGGCCTGGACACCCTATAGCGTCAGCGGCCCGATCACCGGCAACCACGCCGACACCTTGACCCAGGCCGCCGAACAAGGCCTGGGGCTGGTGATGTTCCCGTCGTGGTTGATCGGCGAAGCCGTGCGTAACGGCACGCTGGTCCCGGTGCTACAGGATTACCAGGCGTCCAACAGCCTCGAACCGCAACAGATCGCCATCCTCTGGCCGGGCAGTCGACGCCTGTCGGTGAAAGTCCGCACGGTCATCGATTTCTTCCTCGAGTGTTTTGGCGAAGTGCCCTACTGGGATCGCTGAACACGGCGCGGCTTCAGTCGAACTTGACCAACGGCCTTGAACCCCGGCACTTCGATGCGCAACCTGAGCGAGGCGGTGCTAACGTGACGGCCCACCTCCGACAAGGATGATCGCGTGCTGCTGCTCCTAATCGCCCTGGTCGCGCTACTGGGGATGCCGTATCTGTTCCCGACGGTACGGCCGGTGATGAGCGGGCCGGCCTTTGCCTTGGGCGTCGCGGTGTCAGTGGCCATGTTGCGGGTGACCCGCCGCCTGCTGAGGCAGGCGGCATCGCCAAAATGACGGTCTCTTGCTGGAGTCCGGGACGACGCCCATGGGATGATCGGCCTTCAAGCGCGACCATCCGTGGAGATTTTCAATGTCATTGCTGAGTAAACAAGCCGCTGTCCTGTTGCTGGGGGCCTTCGCCAGCCTGGTCATGGTATCCGCCCAGGCGGCCTCGGCCAAACCTGCCAGCGATGCACCGGCGCAGAAGGTGTCGATGCTGGGCGGCAAGTTCACCTTCACCTTGCCCAAGGGTTTTACAGCGACGCCATTGCCCGCCGGTGAAGCCGCCCAGGGCACCGCCGGGGCGACGGGGACGATGTACAGCAATGCCACCAGCAAGACCGTGGTGATCGCAGCGGAAAACACCATCATCGACGGTGCGAATGTGAAGGATGACGATGGCGCGTTCCTCGACGCTACCATGGCCGACTTCGCCGCCCAGCGCCTCAAGTCCCTGCCGGATGCCAAGCTCCTCAGCGAAAAAAGCCTGAAGCAAAAAGGTACCGGCGTGGGCCTGCGCCAACTCGATACCCGCGCGACCCAGGGCGGCGGACCGACCCTCGACACCACCTTGCTGGGAGCCTCCGGCACGCGCATGGCGGTGGTGCAGATCATCTCCCGGGCCAGCGACAAGACCGGCCATGAAGCGTTGGTGAAACAGATCGCCAGCGGTCAATAACCCCCTCAGAACATGTGGGAGCCGAGCTTGCTCGCGATGGCGGCGGCACAATCAGCATCGATGCAAGCTGACACACCGCTTTCGCGAGCAAGCTCGCTCCCACAGGGTTTGTGGAGGTTCATGAGTTTTGCATTCACCACCATGATGCGGTGGTGTGTCTAGCCACCATCGGTGTCGATGTCAGCATCCGTGTCGTCACCGGATGTCGGCCGGTCCGGGTCAGGCTTGAAGCCGGGGCTGAAGGTGTTGTCATTGTCCTGATGATGCTGCTTCTGATCGACCTCAGTGGCGGCGCTGTCAGCCTGGTCCGCTCCGGCAGGACGGACGGGCTCGGCACTCGAAGGCTTGCCCGGGACCTGGGGATCGATGGCCGGATCGTTGCGCGGGGATGGCGCCTGCGCCTGGCCTTGTTGCTGAGTGTCTGCGGGATCGTCGTTCATGGGCACCTCGTTCATGACAGGGCCGGATGGATGACCGGTCTTGAACATTCGAAGGTGACGCGACGGCTTCGGTTCCATTTGTTTAAGACGCCGCGATCAACCGCCCAGCACGCTCCTCACCATCCGGGCCAGTGCGTCCGGACCGTAGGGTTTGCTCAACAAATGGGTATCGGGGCTCAATTGATGGTTGCGGGAGATGATGTCCCGGGTGTGCCCCGAGGTGAACAGCACGGGGACCGGCGGGGTCTGCACCTTGGCCCAGGCGGCCAGGTCGGAACTCTTGATCAGGCCGGGCATGACCACGTCGGTGAAGATCAGGTCGACCGGGGTGCCATCCAGCAGCAGCTTCATCGCCTCATCGCCGTTGGCGGCCGTGAGGGTCCTGTAGCCGGACTGCTCCAGCAGTTCCACCGACGCGCTGCGCACCTCGGCGTTGTCCTCCACCACCAGGATCGTCTCTTGCCGGCCGGAATGAAGCGCATCATGTTGCTCGGTTTCCCCGGCTTCGGGCGCAAGGCTTCGAGGGAAATACATCCGCACCCGCGTGCCTTCGCCCAGGTCACTGGCGATCTCGATATGACCGCCACTCTGCTTGACGAACCCGAACACCATGCTCAATCCAAGCCCGGTGCCCTGGCCATCGGTCTTGGTGGTGAAAAACGGTTCGAACACCTGCTTCAGGACATCGGGCGGCATGCCGACGCCGCAATCGATCACCGACAGCCGGACATAGTCGCCGGCCGCAATTCCCTTGCCGGCGCAGAACGCGTCATCGAGCACGATATTCTCGCCGATCAGATGGATAGTGCCCTCGCCCCGCATGGCATCACGCGCATTGATCGCCAGGTTCAACAGGGCATTTTCCAACTGATTGCGATCGACATGGATGCACCAGGGTTCCTGGGGCAGGCTCACTTCAATCAGGATGGTTTCGCCCAAGGCCCGCTGCAGCAGTTCACCCATGCCCTCGTAGATGCGCCGAGGGTTGTAGACCGCCGGTGACAATGGCTGGCGCCGGGCGAAAGCCAACAGCTGCGATGACAACTTGGCCCCCCGCTCCACGGCTTCGATGGAGGCACTGACCCGTCGTTGCACATTGGCGTTGTCCCGTTCGTGGCGGGCCAGCAAGTGCAGATTGCCGGCGATCACCTGCAGCAAGTTGTTGAAATCATGGGCCACGCCACCGGTGAGGCCGCCAATGGCCTCGAGCTTCTGCGACTGGCGCAACTGCTCTTCGGTTGCCAACCGCGCCTGCACCTCGTCGGCGACACGTTGCTCCAGGTCGCGGGTGAATTTGAGCAGCGAAGCTTCGGCCGTCTTGCGTTCGTCGATATCAATCAGTACTCCCGGAAACCGCAGGGGCCGGCCTGTCCTGTCGAACTCGCATCGACCGCTGGCCAGCACCCACCGGTAGTCACCGCCCAGGCGGCGGACCCGATACTCAGCGCTGTAAGGCGTGCCTGTGCGCACGGTCAGTTCGACCCGCTGGTTGACCTCTTCGAGGTCGTCCGGGTGGATGCCCTGGCGAGCAATCTCGATGGGCAGTGCGTCCAGCGGACAGTCGGGGGGGTAGTTGAAGGTGCGGGCAAAACGCTCATCGCCCGACAGCGTGTCGGCCTGGATGTCCCAGACGAACGATCCCAGCAAGGGCCCGGCCGAAAGCGCCAGCTGAATGCGTTCATTGACCGCGCGGTAACTGCGTTCGGCCTCTTGCCGGGCGCGCTCGGTCAATACGTGCTCTGTGGTTTCCACCACAATCGCCAGCACACCCGCCGGAGACTGGTCATCATCGGGCACCGGGCTGTAGTAGAGGTCCATCCACACGTCTTCAGGCTTGCCATCGCGCAGCAGGACCAGCTCTTTGCTGCGGTAGGACAAGGTGCCGCCGGCCAGACAGACGTCCAGTACATGGCGATTGAATTCGGCCACCTCCGGCCAGCCCAACTCCACCGCGCACCCCAGCAAGTAGGGGTGGCGGCCGCCGGCGAACTCGGCATAGGCATCGTTGTAAATCATGAAGCCCTGGCGGCCCCACAACATCACTATCGGCAGGGGCGAAGCCAGCAACAATTGGACAGCGCTACGCAAGCTGGCGGACCAGTGCTCGATGGCGCCCAACTCGGTTCGGCTCCAATCGAACGCCCGGATACGCCCGGCCATCTCACCGCCCCATCCAGGGCAGCCGTGATTCTGGGATAGAAACTCCATGGTCGACTCTGAACCTCAAAATGCCTGCAGGGAATCGACAGACACAAATCCCTTGCGATCAGAGCTTCGAGCCTCGGGTTGGCGTTTGGTTTCATGTGAGGGAGCAGTTCGGATCGGGGAGACGATTAACACTGTGGCGAGGGGATTTATCCCCGCTGGGGTGCGAAGCAGCCCCCATGATTCATCAGCCACCGTGGTGTATCAGACGGGACGCAGGGGGGTGCTGCGCAACCCAGCGGGGATAAATCCCCTCGCCACGTAATTCCGATGCCGCAGCAATCGTGTCTCCAGCCTGCGAATTCAGCGGAAATCGCGGCTCTGCACTTGGATACCCGCCAGCAATTCAGTCAGGTCGCTCAAGCGCCCGGCGATCAAGTGGCGGACCTCGCCGACGCTTTCCCAGCGGCCGTCGACCCTGAGCAATTGCGAGCCCACCAGGGTCTTGCGTTGGCGCTCGGCCAGGTCGCGCCAGACCACCACATTGAGGTTGCCGAACTCATCTTCCAGGGTGACGAAGGTCACGCCGCTGGCCGTGCCCGGGCGTTGACGACCGGTGACCAGCCCGGCGACGCTGACATTGCGGCCATGCTCCACGTCCTGCAATTCCCGGGAGCTGCGGCAGCGTCGGGCGCGCAGTTCGGGACGCAGCAGGGCCAGCGGATGAGGGCCCAGTGTCGTGCCCAGCGTGGCGTAATCGGCAAACAGGTTTTCCCCCAGTGTGGGTTCGGGCAGCGCCACGGGCGGTTCTTCCTGGCTGGGCAAACCGGCGAACAAGCCCAGTTGCTTCTGCACTCCGGCCACTTCCCAGCGGGCCCGATGGCGATCCCCCGCCAAACCCTGCAAGGCCCCCGCGTCGGCCAGTTGCGCCTGGGCCCGGGCATCGAGTTGCGCGCGCTCGCCCAGGTCGGCCACATCGCTGAAGGGCCGATGCCGGCGCGCCGCTTCGATACGCAGGGCATCCTCTTCGCGAAAGCCCTTGACCAGGCGCAGCCCCAGGCGGATCGCCGGTTGCCGGCCTTCCATGGGTTCGAGGCTGCAATCCCAATCGCTGGCGCGCACATCCACCGGGTGGATCGACAGTTGATGCCGGCGGGCATCCTGGAGGATCTGGTCCGGGCTGTAGAAGCCCATAGGCCAGCTGTTGATCAGGGCACAGGCGAACGCTGCCGGCTCGTGGCATTTGAGCCAACTGCTGACGTAGGTCAGCAAGGCGAAACTGGCGGCGTGGGATTCGGGAAAACCGTAATTGCCGAAGCCTTTGATCTGTTCGAAGATTTGCGCGGCGAACTCAGCGGTGTAGCCGTTTTTCTTCATCCCCGCTGCCAGGCGTTCTCGATGGGGCTCCAACCCGCCATGGCGTTTCCAGGCGGCCATGGAGCGACGCAACTGGTCGGCCTCGCCGGGCGTGTAGTCGGCCGCGACAACGGCAATCTGCATGACCTGCTCCTGGAACAACGGAATGCCCAGGGTCCGCCCCAGCACTGTCTCCAGCGCTGGCGAGGGGTACGTGACAGCCTCCTCCCCGTTTCGCCGTTTCAGGTACGGGTGCACCATGCCGCCCTGGATCGGCCCCGGTCGTACGATCGCCACTTCGATCACCAGGTCGTAATACGTCTTGGGCTTGAGCCGGGGCAGCATCGCCATCTGCGCCCGTGATTCGATCTGGAACACGCCGATGGTGTCCGCGCGACTGATCATCTCGTAGGTCGCCGGATCGTCCTTGGGCAACGACGCCAGGGTATGGGGTTGACCCCGGTAGTGTTCGATCAGGTCGAAGCATCGACGAATCGCGCTGAGCATGCCCAAGGCCAGGACATCCACCTTGAGCAGCCCGACCGCGTCCAGGTCGTCCTTGTCCCACTGGATGATGGTGCGCTCGGCCATGGCGGCATTTTCCACCGGCACCAAGGTGTCCAGGGGCTGCTCGGAAATCACGAAGCCGCCCGGGTGCTGGGACAAATGCCGGGGGAAGCCGATCAATTGCTGGGTCAGGCTCAGCACCCGGCGCAACACCGGGCTGTCCGGGTCGAAGCCACCTTCACGCAAACGGTCCAGCGGCGGTGCTTCATCGCTCCAGCGCCCACAGCAGTCAGCCAATGCATTGACCTGGTCCGGCGGCAGGCCCAGGGCCTTGGCGACGTCCCGCACCGCCCCTGCACCGTGGTAGCTGCTGACCACCGCAGTCAGCGCCGCGCGATGGCGCCCGTAACGCCGGAAGACGTATTGCAGCACCTCTTCGCGGCGGTCATGTTCGAAATCCACATCGATGTCCGGTGGCTCGTTGCGCTCCTTGGACAGGAATCGCTCGAACAGCAGGTCGGTCTGGCTCGGATCGATTTCGGTAATGCCCAGGGCATAACACACCGCCGAATTGGCCGCCGAACCACGTCCCTGACAGAGGATGCGCTGCTGTCGGGCGAAGCCGACGATGTCCTGCACGGTGAGGAAATAGCTGTCGTAGCCCAGCTCGGCAATCAACGCCAATTCCTTGTCGATCTGTCGCCGGACCTTATCACTGACCCCATCAGCCCAACGCGCGCGCATGCCACGCTCGGTCAACACTCGCAACCAGGACGCCGGATCATGGCCCTCGGGCACCAGTTCACGGGGGTATTGATAACGCAATTGGTCGAGGTCGAAGGTGCAGCGCCGGGCAATCTCAAGCGTTTCGTCGAGCAAGGCATGGGGATAGAGATCCGCCAGATCCTTGCGGCTGCGCAGGTGGCGCTCGCCGTTGGGGTGCAAGCGCTGGCCGGCCTCGGCCACCGTGACGTGGTGACGGATGGCGGTCATGGTGTCCTGCAAGGCGCGACGGCCGCGCACGTGCATATGTACATCGCCGCTGGCCACGGCCGGAAGCGCCAGGCGCTCGGCCAGCGCCAACGAGTCTGCCAACCGGCGGCGGTCGTCCTGCCCGCAATGCAACTGCACCGTCAGCCACAGGCGTCCGGCAAACCTCGACTGGAGCCAGCGGCCCTGTTCTTCGGAGGCTTTATCATCGGGCACCCACAGCACCAGCAAACCCGGCAGGGGCTCGTCGAAGTCCTCCCGCACGATGCGATAGCGGCCCTTCTCGCTGCGCCGCCGGGCGCGAGTGATCAACCGGCACAAGGTTTGATAACCGTCCAGGTTTTCCACCAGCAACACCAGTTTCGGACCGTTCTCGACCTGGATTTCGCTGCCGACGATCAGTGGCAGGTCCAGCTCCCTGGCCGCCTGCCAGGCCCGGACGATCCCGGCCAGGGTGCATTCGTCGGTGATCGCCAGGGCCTGGTAGCCCTGCTGCTTGGCGCGACGGCACAACTCCAGGGCACTGGAGGCGCCGCGCTGGAAGCTGAAGTTCGACAGGCAATGCAGCTCGGCATACTCAACGCTCATGCGAACCAGCCCTGCAGCCACAGCGGACCGCCCTCGCCCACCGGTCGATAGGCCCAGCCACGTTGTCCGCTGCGGGTTTCGATCAGGTAATAGTCGCGGCGCACATCCGCACCGTCCCACCAACCAGTCTCGATGCGCTCGGGGCCCATGAGGATGTGCGCCTGGCCTTGCGCCAATGCCTGGGGCTCCTCCAGCAGCCAGCCGGGACGCTGCACGCCGTCGCGCACCGGACAAGTCTGGGATCGGGGTTGGGGCGTCATCTGCCAGGCGCACTCAGGCCGATGGTCGTCGCGAAACCCCAGGCCCTGCACGGCGTCATCCCCCAGCCGGGCCCGCAAGCGTTCGCGCAGTTGCTCCCAGGGCAATGATTGTTGGGGGCGTTCGTCGAACAGCTCCAGGCGCTGGGGCACGAAGCTCGGCAGGTCTTCGGCACACAAGCGAAAGCCCCGCACCGGGGCCTCGACCTGCACCTGTTCCAAGCGACCGCGGGCCAGTTCGAAGAGCATCGCCGGGTCCCGTTCGGCGCTGAGCAGGCCGACCTTGACCACTGTATCCGGCAACCCGACGTGCTCCAGGTGCAAGTCGAAGCGTTGCACGCCGCTGTCGCGTCCGCAGAGGAAGGCCGACAGGTCACCGGTCAGGCGACGCAACGGGAACAACAGCGCCTGATGGGATTGCACGTCATAGTTGAGCTCGATGCGCACATCGAAACGGTCCGGTGGCAGGTAGAACGACAGCGCCAGGGTGCGATGGCCCGTCAACGCGTCGAGGTGCTTGAGCACCTGGGCCTCGAAGCGCCGGGCCAGGGTCTGCCGGGGCAAGGCCTGGACCTGGCTCAGGCGACGCAGGCCCATGCGCGACAGCGCCGTGGCGACGTCGGGCTCCAGACCGATTCGCTCCACGGGCATGTGCCCCAGGTACTGTTGCAAGGTCTCGGCATCGGGCACCACCAGGGCGTCATAGGCATTGGCCAACACCCGCGCCGCCACTGGGTTCGGGGCGGCGACGATGCGATGACGAAAGCCCAGCTCGGTCAGCTCGGCTCGCAAGCGCGCCTCGAACACCGGCCAGGGCCCGAACAGGCCCAGGCTCGACTCGATCTCGAACAGCAGCGTACGCGGATAATGCACGCTGACCTGGGCGCTGAAACGGTAGGCCCAGGCTGCCAGGAACTGCTGCCACTGTTCGATCTGCGCCGCGTCGTATTCCGCGGTGGCAAAGCCTTTGCTCAAGGCCTGGGCGGCGGTCATGGTCTGGCCGGGCCGCAAGCCCAGGGCCCTTGCCTGCGCATTCACCGCTTGCAGCACCCGACGCTGGGCCGGGCCGGTCAGCAATGCCAGGGGCTGGTCGGGATCGGGGCGCTGACGCAGCGCGGCGTCCAGCGCCAATTGCGGGAAGAGAATACAGACCCAGCGCATCGCAACCTCAATGCCCGGTTTGTGGGGCGAGCGTGGCAAAGGCAATCGGCGCCGAACGGGCCAGCCCACCCCGGCACTTGAGCACGCGCAACTGCGCAGGCCGGGTATCGATGGCAATGCGCAGGGCCGCCGGCGACGGGTTGATGGCTTCCTGGATCGAGCGCCAGGCGAACGCCAGGGCCTGGCCGGTTTCCGCCGCCACTTGCAGGCGACGCAAGGCCCGGTCGTCCGCCTGGCGGGGCCAACACAGCACCGCGCCACAACTGCCCGAACGCAGGCATTGTTCGGTGGCCCACAGGGCATCGCGTTCATCGGCGCGGATCACCGACAACTGGCGCAAATCGATGCCAGCGTTCTGCCAGGCCTGGGGATAAGGCACGAACGGCGGCGCCACCAACACGATCCGCTCCCCCGCTGCCGACAGCCGCGCCAGGGTCGGCCACACCAATTGCAACTCGCCCACGCCCGGCGCGGCGATGAGCAGTTCCGTCAAGGCCGCCTCCGGCCAGCCACCACTGGGCAACGCCGCATCCAGTGCTGCATGGCCAGTGGGCTGCGGACTGGCGGCCGGCGGCGCAGGCCGGCCCTTCCAGACCTGGCCGCCGTTGAACAGCGTGTCCAGCGCAACGACAGCGCCCATCAACCTTGCCTCACCAAGCCACAGAACACCCCTTCTATCGCCAGGTCCTGGTCGGCCTCGACGATGATCGGCTGGTAGGCCGGGTTACGCGGCAGTAAACGCACCCGCTCGCCAATGCGCTCGAAGCGCTTGATGGTGACTTCACCGTCCAGCCGCGCCACGACGATCTGGCCGTTGGAGGCCTGGGGGGTGCGCTGCACGCCCACCAGGTCACCGTCGAGAATGCCATCCTCGATCATCGAATCGCCCTGGACCCGCAGCAGGTAGTCCGGCGCCTTGGTGAAAATCGCCGGGTCCAGCATCAGGCGGCTGTGAACCTCGGCGTCGGCGCCGATCGGCACGCCAGCCGCCACTCGCCCCAGCACCGGGACGTCCAGCAGCTCGGGTCGTGGCGGCTGGTTCAACAGCCGGATGCCCCGGGCCTGGTGCGGATTGACTTCGATGAAACCGGCCTCGGTCAGCGCCAGCACATGCTTGCGCGCCACGCTACGGGAGGCGAAACCGAACGCCTCGCTGATTTCAGCGAGGCTAGGGGGCTGACCCTGAGCGGCGATGCGTTCGCGGATGAAGGTCAGGATGGCGGTGCGGCGAGGGGTGAGAGTCGTCATGGAGTACATTTGTACTCTTTCGGGATTTTTCTGACAAGCGCCGCCAGTCAGTTCACAGCTTGCCTGTACCGCCTTCATCGCGAGCAAGCTCGCTCCCACAGGGGGCCGAGGTGATCATGTAGCCTCAAGCCCCGCCAGGTAGGCCCACGGGTAAATCCCCCGCTCATGCCCGTCACTGAAAACCAGTTGCACCCCGTAGCCCTGTGGGTTGACTGCCACCACCCGGATCCGCGGATCGACCTGGACGGTCAGCCCTTGCAGGCGCAGCGCCCGGCACCGCGAGCATGGGCAGTGGCGACGCAGGGTGACGTGGTCCAGGCGTTGCTCGCGGCCGCCAGGCCAGTCCAGGCGCAATTGACCCTTGCCTTGGGAATTGCCCAGCGCGAGCGGGCTCATTGCAGTTGACCCAAGGCAATGCGTACGGCTTTGCGCACTTCGGGGTCGCCATCGTCTTGGGCCGCCTGCAACGCCGGGATTGCGCCTGGTTCGTTCAACTCGCCCAAGGCCAAGGCCGCTTCCTTGCGCAAGTTGCTGATGCGATGGCCCAGGGTTTCGATCAAGGCCGACAACGCCGGGGCATAACGCAAGCGACCGAGGCTGCGGGTCGCCCGCAAGCGCACTTGCCAATAATCGTCGCCCAAGGCCTCGACCAAGGCCGGACCGGCATCGGTATGACCGACCTTGCCCAAGGTGGTGGCGGCTTCTTCGCGCACTGCCCAGGCTGGATCCCGGAGGGCCTGGCGCAGCGCCGGCAAGACCTGCGCATCCGAAGCCAGGCCAAGGGCGCCGGTGGCCGCGCGGCGCACCTCAGTATCCGGATCATCACTGGCCAACCGGGCCAGGGCCGGCAAGGCGTCGAGGTGCTTGAGCCAGCCCAGCACGCCAACCGCCTCGCGACGCACGCTGGCATCGCCGTCAGCCAGGGCGACGATGGCCGCCGGCGCCGCCTCGAGCAGACGCAGCTCGCGCAAGGCCCTGAACGCCGCGACGCGCACACCGGCCTCGGCATGGGCCGTCCAAGGCAGGATCACCCTCCCCGCCGCCTCGCTCTTGAGCAGGCTCAGGCTCTGGGCGGCAGCGGCCTGCACACTTGGCGATGGATCGGTCAGGGCCTCGCACAAGGCTCCCACCACTGGCGCGTCCTCCCAGGCTTCAAGCAATCGCGCGGCTTCGGCTCGCACGTCGGCACTGGGATCTTCAGCCAGACGGTCCACCAGCCACAGCAGGCCTTCAGGCTCCTCGAGGTCGGCCAGTTCGATCAGGGCGATGCGGCGCACGCCCGGATCCTCATCAGTCAGGCGTGGTTGCAGGGCAAGGATGTCGTCGTTGTCGGTGTTTTCGAGTAGAGAGGTCATAGGGCAAATCGCGGCAAGGAGGTTTCAGGGGGAAGCCCGAGAGGATTGAGGCGCGGCAACTGCCGGCCGTCTTCATGGCGCAGCAGGTCGAGGCAGTGGCGCTTCAAGCGGGAGAATTCAGGGCGGGTGACCAGTTCGGTCGTGCGTGGCCGTGGGAAGTCCAGGCGCAGGTCCTCGATGATCCGCCCCGGACGCGGGCTCATCACCAGCAAACGATCGGCCAGGAACAGCGCCTCGTCGATGTCGTGGGTGACGAACACCACAGTGGTGCGAATGCGGGTCCAGATGTCCAGCAGCAGCTCCTGCATATTCAACCGGGTCAGGGCATCGAGCGCGCCGAAGGGTTCGTCCATCAGCAGCAGCCGTGGACGGTTGACCAGCACCCGAGCGATTTCCACCCGTTGCTGCATGCCTCCGGAGAGTTGGTCCGGCCAATGCCCGGCGAAGCCCTCCAGGCCCACCAGCGCAAGGATTTCATCGGCGGCCCGGTGCCGTTCGGCCTTGCCCAGGCCGCGCATCTTCAGGCCGAAAGCGACGTTGTCGCGCACGCTGCGCCAGGGAAACAGCGTGTGTTGCTGGAACACCATGCCGCGTTGGGGCGACGGGCCGGAAACGCTCGAGCCGTCGACATTCAAGCTGCCGGAGCGCGGTTGCAGATGCCCGGCCAAAGCCCCGAGCAAAGTGGACTTGCCGCAGCCGGACGGCCCGAGGACACAGACGAACTGACCCGCCTCGATCTGGCAATCGAGCCCCTGGACCGCTTCGAAGGCCTGGGCTCCCTGGCCAAGGACAATGGACAGCTGACGGATATCGATCCGTCCTTCGGGTGTGTGCATCATGCTCATCAGGCTTTTCCTCGTGGTCGATGCCAAGGCGTGAACAGCCCGCCCAGGCGTTTGATCAGCAGGCTGCTGCCCATGCCCAACACACCGATCAGCAACATGCCGACGACGATGTCGGCGTAGTTCTGCACGGTGTAGGAAGCCCAGGTGTAGTAGCCGATGCCGTACTGGCCGGCGATCATTTCCGCCGTCACCAGGCAGAACCAGGACGTGCCCATGCCGATGGCCAGGCCGGTGATGATGCTCGGCGCGGCGCCCGGCAGAATCACCTCCAACAGGATCGCCCGGCGTCCGGCCCCGAGGCTTTTCGCCGAGGCGATCAAACGCCGGTCCACGCCTTCGACGCCGTGTACGGTGTTGAGCAGGATCGGGAACAGCGCGCCGGCGAAGGTGATGAACACCATCGACAGTTCCGACGAGGGAAACATCAGGATCGCCAGGGGAATCCAGGCCACCGCCGGGATCGGCCGCAGCACTTCCAGGGGTGGCAGCAGCAGGTCTTCGGCCCATCTCGAACGGCCGATGGCCAGGCCCAGCGCCACGCCGAGCAACAGCGCCGCGCCATAACCGGCAAAGACCCGGCCCAGACTGCTGCCCAGGTGTCGGCCGAGGTTGCCCGACTCTCCCAGGCCCAGCGCCGCCTGGATCACTGCCAGCGGCGTCGGGACGTTGGCGAAGGTCACCAGGCCGAGGTTCCAGTGGCCGGTTGCAGCGAGTTGCCAGAACAGCAGGCAGAGCAGCAGTGAAGCGGCTCGCAGGAGCCAGCGTTTGGATAATGGGGACACGAAATTGATCCTCTGATGTGTACCCCTGTGGGAGCGAGCTTGCTCGCGATAGCGGCGTGTCAGTCACATCCATTCAACCGATCTGACGCTATCGCGAGCAAGCTCGCTCCCACAGGTCGTTGGCTGAAATCAGCGGGTGGCAACGGCCTGGCTGGTGGCCTCGCTGAAGTCGAAGACTTTTCCGCCCTGGGCCGTGGCAAATTGCTGGGCCTGGCCCCTGAGCAGGAACGCATTGAGCTGGCCCTTGGCATCACTGGCGAACCACGCCTGTTCGGCCAGCAGCTTGATTCCGCTGTCGCTGGCCTGGGCATAGACGGCGCGGATGCCCTTGCCTTCCTGCTTGAGGCTCGCCAGCGCGGCGAAGGCCGATTGGGCCGAGGCGTAATGGCGCACTTTCGGCTCGCCACGTACCCAGATCTCGGCCACGTGGCGGGCGTCGGCGATTGCCTGGCCGGTCGACGCATCGCTGCTGCCCAACGGGGTCTGGGCGTAATTAGCCAATTGCGCGGTGTAGTCCAGGTTCGACGCCTTGAAGGCGGCGCGGATGTACTGGTCATCGATGAAGGTATTGAGGTCCAGGCCACGATCAGCCTTTTTCAGCAGCTTGAGGGTGTCGATGGCGGTGCCGACGGCCTGGCGGTATTCCGGTTTCCAGGTCAGGTCGCGGGTCTGCACGCCCAGCGGCCCGTGGAACAGGTAATTGACCTCGGCATCCACCCCGGTGACCTTGGCGATCAGCTCGCTGTACTTTTCCGGCTCGGCGGCCAGCAGTTGATTGGCCTCGAGGGTGGCGCGCAGGTAGGCGACGACGATTTCCGGGTACTGCTTGGCATAGGCCTGGTCCACCAGCGCGCCGTGGAACGTCGGTGTGTTGGCCTGGGCACCGTCGTAGATCTTGCGGGCGAAACCTCGGCTGGGGAACAGCTCGGCGAACGGCACGAAGTCGGCGTGGGCGTCGATCTTGCCGGCTTGCAGCGCCGAGCCGGCGACTTCCGGCGGCTGGGCGATGATGTTCACATCCTTGAGCGGGTCCCAGCCCTGGGCGGCGACGGCGCGCAATAACATGCCGTGGGCAGTGGAGGCGAACGGCACGGAAATGGTCTTGCCCTTGAGCTCGGCCAGGGACTGCACGCCCGACGCACTGGGCACCACGATGCCGTTGCCGCTGCCTTGGGTGCTGCCCGACAGCACACTGATGAACAGGCTGTGCTTGCCGGCGGTTTCGAACGCTACGCCATTGAACGCGCCGGGGAAATCGGCCATGGCGCCGAAGTCGAGTTTGCCGGCGACCATCTCGTTGGTCAGCGGCGCGCCGCTGGTGAAGTTCTTCCACTGGATATCGTATCGGGCGTCCTTGTAGGCGCCGTCATGGGGCAGGTATTTATCCAGCAGGCCCAGCTCCCGGATCAACAACCCGCCGGCGGCGCAGTTGATGGTGGTGTCCTGGGTGCCGATGGCGATACGGATGGTTTCTGCCTGGGCAGGCAGGGTCAATGAAGCCAGTACCAGACTGGCGAGTGCTGCACGCAATAGCATGGGTGTGTCCCCTCGAATCATTTATTGGATGTCGTCTCCGCCACGATCAGGGCGCGGTGGGAAACGAGGGGTGTTCCAAATGGGGCGTCCGGGGGTGGCCGGATGGCTTTTGTGGTGTTTGGGTGGGCCTCATCGCGAGCAAGCTCGCTCCCACAGGTTTATCGGTGTACACGACAACCGCGACTGGCTTCGATCCCTTGTGGGAGCGAGCTTGCTCGCGATGACGTCCTGTCAGTCAGCGCAACAGATACGGAATTTCCACTTTCACCGCCCCCGTCGGGCAGTCCTTTTCACAGGGCATGCAGTACCAGCATTCGTCGAATGCCATGTAGGCCTTCTGGGTCGCCGGGTTGATCGCCAGCAGGTCCATGGGGCAGACATCGACGCAAACCGTGCAGCCCTTGTGGGCGATGCATTTGTCCTCGTCCACGGTGACGGGGGCGTTGGAGCGGAAAAATATTTCCTGGGGTTGATAGGCCATGGGCGTTCTCTCTGGGTGGACGGTTCACGCCGCGTCGGCACCGACCCGCAACCGGTCGTAGGCCTGCAGTTCGTCGGCATCGAGGGCGATGACGTAGGGTTCGACGGCTTTCTTGAATGAAGTCATCGCGCCATCATCGCCCTTCTTCAAATGGCAATGGCAGAACCAGTCGCTGTCGTTGCGTTGTGGATGATCGACCCGATAGTGGTACAGGCCCCAACGGCTTTCGGCGCGAAACAGCGAGGCACGGGCGGCCATTTCGGCGCAGTCGCGGATCACGCTGACTTCCATGGCGCGCATCAATTCGTGAGGGTTGTGAGCCTTGAGCTGGTCCAGGTCGCGCTGGATATCGCTGAAGCGTTGCAAGCCGATCTGCATTTTCTTGGTGACTTTCGGCGGTTGCAGGTAATCGTTGACGAAGCGGCGCAGCTTGTATTCCACCTGGGCCGGCGGCAGGCCGTGCTCACGGTCCAGCGGTGCGTAGACACGTGCCCTCTCCCGCTCGATCTGCCCGGCATCCAGCGCCGAGAAATCCTTCCCGGCGACGAAATCCGCAGCGTTGTTGCCGGCAAACCAGCCGTAGGTGAACGCACCGAGCATGTAGTTGTGCGGCACTGCCGCCATGTCGCCGGCCGAGTACAGGCCCTTGACCGAGGTCTCGGCCCGCTCGTTGACCCACACGCCCGACGCCGAATGGCCGCTGCAAAAACCGATCTCGGAGATGTGCATTTCCACCATCTGCGTGCGGTAGTCGGTGCCGCGGTTGGCATGGAACTGGCCGCGACTCGGCCGTTCGTTGCTGTGCAGAATCTCTTCGATGTTCTGGATGGTTTCCTCGGCCAGGTGATCGAGCTTGAGGAACACCGGGCCATTGCCACCTTCGAGTTCCTGATGGAACTCCCACATCATCTGCCCGCTCCAGTAGTCGCACTCGATGAAGCGCTCGCCCTTGTTGTTGGCGGTGTAGCCGCCCAGGGGACCGGTGACATAGGCGCACGCCGGGCCGTTGTAATCCTTGATCAACGGGTTGATCTGGAAGCACTCCAGGTTCGCCAGTTCGGCACCGGCGTGATAGGCCATGGCATAGCCGTCGCCGGCATTGGTCGGGTTCTCATACGTGCCCATCAGGTAGCCGGAAGCCGGCAACCCCAGGCGCCCCGCCGCGCCACAGCAGAGGATGACCGCCTTGGCCTTGATCACATGAAAGTCAGCGGTGCGGCAATCGAAGCCCATCACACCGTTCACCGCGCCGGCTTCGTCGGTCAGTAACCGGGTGCAGACCAGCCGATTGGTGATGCTCACTCGCGCCCGTTTCAGTTGGCGATAAAGCACCTTCTTGATGTCGTGCCCTTCCGGCATCGGCAGCACGTAGGCGCCCATGTGATGGACTTTTTTCACCGCGTAGTCGCCGGTTTCATCCTTCTCGAACTTCACGCCCCAGCGGTCCAGTTGCTCGATCGTTTCGAAACTGTGGGTGGCATAGGCGTACACCGCCGCCTGGTTGACGATGCCGTCGTTGGCGATGGTGATTTCCTTGGTGTACTGCTCGGGCGTGGAATGGCCGGGGATGATCGCGTTGTTCAAACCATCCATGCCCATGCTGATGGCCCCGCTGCGCTTGACGTTGGCCTTGTCCACCAGCAGCACGCGCAAGTCACGGTTGCGTTCCTTGGCCTTGATCGCCGCCATGGGCCCGGCCGTGCCACCGCCGATGACGACAATGTCGTATTCCTGTTCCAGGGTGCTTCTAGTCATGGCGCTGCGTCCCTTTTTGCCGGTCGATCCGCAAGCGGTACTGGAAGGCATCGCCACGGTAATAGAGGTGTTCGAAGTCCAGGGGCTGGCCGCTGGCGTCATGGGTCAGGCGCTCGATGCGCATGATCGGCGAGCCTGGCTCGACCTCCAGCGCCTGGGTCAGGTCGCTGTCGGCCAGCACCGCATCGATGGCCAGGTCGGCATGGCCCAAGGTCAGGGCGCAGTCGTTTTCCAGGATCAGGAAAATATCGCGGGTGACCAGGTCGGCCTTTTCCAGGCGTTCGCCCAGGGCCTTGGGCAGGTAGGTGATCTCCAGGGAAACCGGCTCGCGGTTGATCAAGCGCACCCGTTTGATCTGCGCCACCGTGTCCCCTTCCGTCAACTTCAGGCGCTCGGCCACCAGCTTGTCGGCCGCGATGAACTTGAAACTGAGCAAGCGGTTGATCACCTCGAAACCGCGCCCGGTCATGGACTCGGCCAGGCCTTGGAGAGTGCTGACGTTCTGGAAGGTCTTGGGCTTGGCCACGAACGTGCCTTTGCCATGGATCTTGAAAATCAGGCCTTCCTTTTGCAGATCGCCCAAGGCCTGGCGCACGGTGATGCGGCTGACGCGAAACAACGCGCCGAGCTCGCTTTCCGAGGGCATCTGCCCGCCCTGGGGGTATTCGCCATCGAGAATGCGTGCGCGCAACACATCTCGCAGTTGCGTGTGCAGCGGTACGCTGCTGAGGGAAAGAACGTTGTCGGCCATGGCGCCTATCACTTGTCATAACGAGTTATGACGTGATCTTAGGGAAACCCGCCAAGACTTGAGAAATACCGTTTGGACATAACCTTAGAGCTGGGCGCCTTCACTGCGAAAGGCACTGGGGCTCATGCCGGTCCAGCGCCGGAACGCCCGGCGGAAACTGCGCACATCGCTGTAGCCGACTTCTTCGGTGATGCGCTCGATGGACAATTCGGGGTTGGCCAGCAGGTTCAGGGTGCGGCTGCGGCGCACTTGTTCGAGCAAGGTCTCGAAGGTCAGGCTGTGTTCGGTCAGGCGCCGACGCAGGGTGCGGCTGCTCATGTTGAGATCGCTGGCGATTTTCTCGATGTGACTGCCACGGCTCAGGTCCCGGGCAATGGCCCGTTCCACGGTCTGGATCAGGTCGATCTTCTGGTGGACCTCGCAGGCCTCCTGCTCCAGCAAGGCCAATGCCTGGCGCAGGGCCAGCGGGTGATGATTGGGCAGGCGCATATCCAGCCAGCGCACATCAATCAACATGCGATTGTGCCGGCAACCGAAGCGCACATCCGGTCCCAGTATCCGCTGATATTCCTGGGCATAGGACGGCGCGGCGTGCATGAACTCCACGGCCAGGGGCTTGAAATCGGGACTGGCCAGCGCCCGGCCATAGACCATCAGGCTGGCGAAGAACTCTTCCACGGCAAACACCTGGACCTCGGCGAAAGGCAGGCGACAAGTGGCCTCGACCATGATTCGGTCGGTGGCCTCTTCGACACGGGTCACCGCGATGCCGCCGGTGGTGTGCTGGTAACGAACACCCAAGGCGAAGGCATCGCGCAGGGTTTCGCACAACGACAAGACGTGACCCAGCAGGCCGAGGGTGCCAAGCACGTTGCGGTCACCCACCCACAACCCCAGGCCCTGGTCGGGCAACAACTTGAGCGAACGCTGAATCATGATCACGGCCTGGCGGTAGGAAATGCGTTGGGCCGGATCTTGCAGGTCATCGAGGCCGAACCCCAGGCCGCGACACAGGCTGGCGGCATCGAAGCCCTTGTCCGCCACCACCTCGGCCAGGGTTTGCAGCAGGAATGGCGAGACCAGCGCCAATTCATAGGTGGGGTCGATGACTTTCATCTGCATGGGCGGATTCCGGAACACGTTAGGTGGCGTTTTTTGTAACCGGTTATTTCATAAAGTTAGCATGAGCCGCTGGATAGAGGGGCCTGAAAATCTGGCCGCTCAAGTCCCCTGTATGGCCGCCAATACCCTGCCCTGTCGGCGGCGAACGGCTTATTTGTATGACTCGGACCTCCGGTGCGTTTCCAACAATAATAATGAGCCCCTCCAATGAACCCGACCCGCACGACATTCGCCTTGCAACTGACCCTCGGCCTGGCCTGCGGCGGTGCCCTGCCCGCCCAGGCTACCGAATCGGGGGTGGACAACATCGGCCCCGGCACCGACGGTTTTTTTGTGTTGCCACTGGAGGTCGACAGCCTTCCGGACCACATGGTCGCGTTCAACCTCTACTACAACCATTACAAGGCTCGGAAATTCAACATCAGTTCATTGGGCGGCGAACTGCCGGATGTCGAAATCGAATCCACGGCAGTGGTCCCGCGCATCGACTACCTGAGCCCGTTGCGGGTGGCCGGTGGGCGCGCGGGGATCTACATCGCCCAGCCCTGGATCAAGCAGGAAGTTTCGGTGTTCGGCCTGCATGACACCCGCGAGGGCATGGGCGACACGACCATTTCGCCCATCGTGCTCTGGGACATGGGCAAAAACCTGACCCTGGCCGCGGCGGTGGAAATCACCGTGCCGACCGGCGAATACAGCACCGATCGACTGGCCAACACCAGCAACAATTTCTACACCTACAAGCCGCTGTTTTCCTTCACCTGGTTGCCCACGGAAGACACCGAGGTGTCGATGAAAAGCACCTACAGCTTCAACCGCAAGAACAAGGACACCGACTACCGGTCGGGGCAGATTTTCCACTTCGATTATTCCGTCAGCTACCGCGTGACCGACAACCTGAGGCTGGGGCTCAACGGCTACTACCTCAAGCAGACCACTGACGACAAACAGTACGGCCGCACCGTGCAATTCGCCGGGCAAGACGTGGACGATGGCGTACGCGGCCAGGTCTTTGCCATTGGCCCGGCGCTGCACCTGACCTTCCTCAAGTACGCCAGCGCCGAGATCCGCTGGGCCAAGGAGTTCGACGTGGAGAATCGCCCGGAAGGGGAAATGCTCTGGGCCAAGATCAGTATTCCGTTTGCGTTCTAGAAAGCCTTCGCAGCTCTTGTGGCGAGGGAGCTTGATCCCGATCAGCTAGGTAGGAGCTAGCTATGTAGGAGCTGTGTAGGAGCTGTCGAGTGCAACGAGGCTGCGATCTTTCCACGACCAATTGAGTCATAAGTAAACGATCAAGCTCAAAAGATCGCAGGCTTCGCCAGCTCCTACACCGCCATCGCGAGCAAGCTCGCTCCCACAGGTTCTTGCTTCAGCTCAAACCCAGAATCGATGAAAGATGCCCATTGAGAAACTTGCCGCCAGGGTCCAGTGCCTGGCGCACCTGGGTGAATTCAGTCCAGCGCGGGTACAGGGCCTGGAGGGCCTTGGCGTTCAAGGAGTGCAATTTCCCCCAGTGCGGACGGCCCTGGTACTTCCAGAAAATCGGCTCGATGGCGGCGAAGAAATTGTGATGGTCCATCTGGTAATGCTGGTGCACGGAGATCGAGCAACTGTCCCGGCCTTCGAACATGCTCAAGGCAATGTCGTCGGCCTTCACGTAGCGGTATTCGATGGGAAACCAGGTGCGCAGGTCCTTGTCGCGGATCAGCGCGAGGATCTCCCGCAGACACGCCGGGCCGTGTTCGGCCGGCACTGAGTACTCCATCTCGTTGAAGCGCACGGTACGGGCGTTGGCGTAGATGTCGTGGGAATCACCGACACGGTCATCGAAATCGGCCACCAGCCGCAGGCTGTTGAGCAACGCTCGCCGGATCGCGGGAAAATCGCTGCCGTACTTGTCGAGGTTTTCGATCAGGGAAACGAACTCATTGCCGCCCTCCTCCTCGGGGCTGATCGGCGGCGTGGCCGGATCCGTGGTCTCGTTCAGGGTGATCGACAACGCATAGTCGGAATGGGTAACGACTTGCATTTCCCAGTGCTGGTTGTCCCGGGTGTTGGCGTCCACGTCCTCGAGCAACTCCTCGGTTTTCGCCACCCACTGGTGCTCGCGCAAACGATAGGCGGCGCGGTTCTGCAGGCGCACGCGGGTCACCAGCCCCAGCGCGCCAAGGGACACCCGGCCAGCCTTGAACACTTCGGCATGATGCTGGGCATCGCAATCGAGGACCTCGCCGCTGGCCGTCACCAGTTGCAGGCCGACGACCTGGGACGCGTACGAGCCAAAGGCCTTGCCGGTGCCGTGGGTCGAAGTGGCGATGGCACCGGCCAGGGTCTGGTAATCCACGTCGGCCATGTTCGGCAGTGCCTGGCCGATGGCCTTGAGCGCCGGGCCCATGCGTGACATGGGCGTGCCGCCACCGAACGTGGCTTGCAGGCTGGCCTCGTCGTGATCCAGCAGGCCACTGAAAAAACTCAGCGACAACAAGGTGCCATCGGTGGGCACCAGGGCGCTGAAGGAATGACCGGAACCCACCGGACGGATTCGCCCTTCGGCGCGGCGCACCACCTGCACCAGTTCATCGAGATCCTTGGGAGCCAGGCGCGCCGCCGGCAGGCAACTCTGCGCACCGGACCAGTTGCGCCACGGGATCAACCGCGGCGCACGCATCAGCTCGGCCAGGGCGCCCTGGCTGCCCAGTGCCGTGAAGGCGGCGACAACGCCGGCCTGTTGCAGCAACCGACGCCGTGAGTAATCCATCGTCATGCCGTAATACCCGTATTCATTATTGGAAGTGTTGACCGGACATGAAGGCGATCAGGGCCAGGAACTGCTCTTCGGAACAGTGCATGCACAAACCCATCGGCGGCATGCCGTTGTAGCCGTTGATCGCGTGGTCCAGCAGGGTGTCGGCCCCCTGGGCAACCCGCGGGGCCCAGGCGTTCGTATCGCCGGTCAACGGTGCCCCGGCACCGGGGTTGGCGTGGCAGAGCTTGCAGCTGCTGTCGTAGACCTGGGCCAGTGCCGCATCGCTGGGCATGGCCGTGAATACCGTGGGCGCGGGCGGCTTGGCCTCTTCGCCACAGGCGGCAAGCAACGCGCCGAACGACACGACGGCAGCGGTTCGAAGCAGGAAGGAAGGCGTGATTGCCGACATAAGGCCCCTCTTGCGGCGCAACGGTTGCGCCTTTCTTGTGGTGGGTCTGGCAGTTCCCACACTAAGGCACGCCACCGCGTCGGCTTAAGGTCATTGGGGGCCATAAAAGGGGGCTTGGGCGGCCAGCACTTACACAGCCCACTGTGACGAGGGATTTGGGGTCAGGGCAGTAGCAGGGCCTGCTCGCGCTCGCACAACTGCACCACGTAATCCCACAACACCCGCAGGCGTACGGACTTGTGCAGTTCGCGACGGGTGCTGATCCAATAGCTGCGGCGGATGGTTTCGTCCGGCAGCAACGGCACCAGCGCCGGGTCAGCGCTGGCCATGTAGCACGGCAACACGGCGATCCCCAGGCCCGAGCGCGCGGCCTGTTGCTGGGCGATGACGCTGGTGCTGTGGAACACCACCCGGGGGTTGCGGCAAAAGCTGTTGAGGAACATCAGTTCCTGGCTGAACAAAAGGTCATCGACATAACCGATCCAGGCGTGGCGAGCCAGGTCCTCGCGGCTGCGCAACGCCGGCGAGCGATCCAGGTAGGCCTGGCTGGCGTACAGCGCCAGGCTGTAGTCGGTGAGTTTGCGGGTCACCAGCAGGTCGGCCGCCGGGCGTTCGAGGTGGATGCTGATTTCCGCCTCACGGTTGAGGATGCTGACAAAGCGCGGCACCGCCACCAGTTCCACCTCCAGCCCCGGATAGCGCTGGAACAACCCGTCCATGCGACTGGCGAGGAACATGATGCCCAGCCCTTCGGTCACCCCCAGGCGGATCTTGCCCAGGGGCGCACTGGACTGGGTGATGTCCTCCTGGGCCAGCAATGCCACGTTTTCCATGGCCTCGGCGTGCTTGAGCAACGTCTCGCCCGCCGGGGTCAGTTCATAGCCCTGGGCATGCTGGACGAACAATGCGGTGCCCAGGCTTTTCTCGATGGCCTCGATATGCCGGGCCACCGTGGCGTGGGTGGTGTTCAGGCGCCGTGCAGCCGTCAACAAACGCCCGCTGCGTTGCAGTTCCAGGAAATAGCGCAGGTCATTCCAGTCGAACATGAAGCGATCCTTGAGCACGCCTGAAGGCGCGACTGTTTATAAACGCACAGCCACTGCGCAAAAACTAACATTCTTTTGACGAAAACTAACAACTAGGATGGGTCCCACAACAACAAGAATGAGGTCGCGAATGCAACCTGTCGTCGATGAATACGATTACGTGATCGTGGGCGCCGGCCCTGCCGGGTGCTTGCTGGCCAATCGGCTCTCGGCCAACCCGCAACACCGGGTGCTGCTGCTCGAAGCCGGTGGACGCGACAACTATCCGTGGATTCACATCCCGGTCGGCTACCTGTTCTGCATCGGCAACCCGCGCACCGACTGGTGCTTCAAGACCGAAGCACAACCGGGCCTGCAAGGGCGGGCCCTGAGCTACCCGCGCGGCAAGGTCCTGGGCGGTTGTTCTTCCATCAACGGCATGATCTACATGCGCGGCCAGGCTGCGGACTATGATGGCTGGGCTGCCGAGGGCAATCCCGGCTGGGCCTGGGAAGACGTGCTGCCGCTGTTCCGCCAGAGCGAAAACCACTTTGCCGGCGCGTCCGAATTTCACGGCAGCGGCGGCGAATGGCGGGTCGAACGCCAGCGCCTGTCATGGCCGATTCTCGATGCCTTCCGCAGCGCCGCCGAGCAGAGCGGCATCCCCAACGTCGACGATTTCAACGGCGGCGACAATGAAGGCTGTGGCTACTTCCAGGTCAACCAGAAAGCCGGGGTGCGCTGGAACGCGGCCAAGGCGTTTCTCAAGCCGGTTCGCCAGCGCGCCAACCTCACGGTGTTGACCGACGTCGAGGTCGACCGCGTGTTGCTGCGTGACGACCGCGCCCACGCCGTCAGCGCTCGCTGGCAAGGCAAGGGCATGACCTTCAAGGCCCGCAAGGAAATCGTCCTGTGCGCCGGGGCCGTGGGGTCGCCGGGGATCCTGCAACGCTCCGGGATCGGCCCGCGCAGCCTGCTGCAACGCCTGGGCATCGGCGTGACCCATGAACTGCCCGGTGTCGGCGGCAACTTGCAGGACCACCTGCAACTGCGGCTGATCTACCAGTTGGAAAACGCCCGCACCCTGAACCAGATCGCCGGCACCCTGTGGGGCAAGATGGGCATGGGCCTGCGCTACCTGTACGACCGCAGCGGCCCGCTGTCCATGGCCCCCAGCCAACTCGGCGCGTTCGCCCGCTCGGGCCCGGAACAGACCTCGGCCAACCTCGAATACCACGTGCAGCCGCTGTCCCTGGAACGCTTCGGCGAACCGCTGCACAGCTTCCCGGCGTTCACCGCGTCGGTCTGCGACCTGCGCCCGCAAAGCCGTGGCCGGGTGGACATTCGTTCGGCCGACCCGCACGAAGCGCCGCTGATCCAGCCCAACTACCTGAGCCACCCCGAGGACTTGCGGGTCGCCGCCGACGCCATCCGCCTGACCCGACGCATCGTCGCGGCCCCGGCCCTGAGCGCGTTCAAACCGGTGGAATACCTGCCGGGCCCCAGCCTGCAAACCGAAGAGCAACTGCACCAGGCCGCCGCCCGGATCGGCACGACGATTTTCCACCCGGTGGGCACTTGCCGCATGGGCCAGGATCGCGACGCGGTGGTGGATGCGCAACTGCGCGTCCACGGCATCAAGGGCCTGCGCATCGCCGATGCCTCGATCATGCCGCGCATCACCTCGGGCAACACCTGCTCGCCGACGCTGATGATTGCCGAGAAGGCGGCGCAGATGATGCTCAACCCCACAACGAGGAACACTGGCGTCGAAAAAACACCTGCCACGGTCTGAAGAACAACAGAACCACCTGTGGGAGCGAGCTTGCTCGCGATGACGGCGGCACATTCAACTTGTGGGTGACAGACAGGCCGCCATCGCGAGCAAGCTCGCTCCCACAAGGGACTGAGTCGATTCAAGGAAAGTGTGTCAAATCAGGAGACGCCACCCCGGCGTCGCAGTGGAACAACAAAAACAATCACTGTGAGGGATACCGCTATGTCCGAGCATGTTCAGCCCCTGGAAGCCACGCGCAGCGCCGGCAACAGCCAGGAAACCCAGAAAGTCATCTTCGCCTCGTCCCTGGGGACGGTGTTCGAGTGGTACGACTTTTTCCTCTATGGCGCCCTGGCGGCGGTGATCAGCAAGCAGTTCTTCGCCGGGGTCAACGACACCACCGCGTTCATCTTCGCCCTGATGGCCTTCGCCGCCGGTTTCATCGTGCGGCCGTTCGGGGCACTGGTGTTCGGTCGGTTGGGGGACATGATCGGGCGCAAGTACACGTTCCTGGCCACCATCATCCTCATGGGCCTGGCGACGTTCTGCGTCGGCCTGCTGCCCAACTACGCCAGCATCGGCATCGCCGCGCCGATCATCCTGGTGGTGTTGCGCATGCTCCAGGGCCTGGCCCTGGGCGGTGAGTACGGCGGCGCCGCCACCTACGTCGCCGAGCATGCGCCGATGGGCAAGCGCGGTTTCCATACCAGTTGGATTCAGTCCACCGCCACGTTGGGGCTGTTGCTCTCGCTGCTGGTGGTGCTGGGCTGCCGCTACTTCACCGGCGATCAGTTCGAAGTCTGGGGCTGGCGCATTCCGTTCCTGCTATCGATCCTGCTGCTGGGCATCTCCACCTGGATTCGCCTGAGCCTGCACGAGTCGCCGGCCTTCCTGAAAATGAAAGAAGAAGGCAAGTGCTGCAAGGCGCCGATCCGCGAATCCTTCGGCAAATGGGAAAACCTGAAGGTGGTGCTGATCGCCCTGTTCAGCATCAATGCCGGGCAAGCGGTGACCTTCTACGCCGCGCAGTTCTACGTGCTGTTTTTCCTCACCCAGTTCCTGAAGATGGACCCAGCCCTGGCCAACAGCCTGCTGATTGTCAGCGTGGTGATTGGCGCGCCGTTCTTCATCTTTTTCGGCTGGCTGTCGGACAAGGTCGGGCGCAAACCGGTGCTGATGATCGGCCTGCTGCTGGCGACGGCCCTGTACTTTCCGATCTTCAAGACCCTGGCCCACTACGCCAACCCGGCCATCGACCAGGCCAGCCGCCAGGCGCCGATCACCGTGGTCGCCGACCCCGCCACCTGTACCTTCCAGTTCGACCCGGTGGGCAAGGCGCGTTTCGACAGCCCGTGCGACAAGGTCAAGACCTTCCTGGTCAAGCAAGGCCTGCCCTACAGCAGCGTCGCGGCCCCGGCCGGCAGCGCGGTGCAGGTCAGCGTCGGTGACGTGAAACTCGAAGGTTACGACGAAGCCGCCCTGCGCGGCGCGGTGACCCTGGCCGGCTACCCGCAGCAGGCCGATGCCCAGCAGATCAACCGGCCGATGATCGTGGCCTTGATCGTCGCGCTGATCATCATCTCGGCCATGTGCTACGGACCGCTGGCGGCGTTGATGGTCGAACTGTTCCCCACCCGGATCCGCTACACCTCCATGTCCCTGCCCTACCACATCGGCAACGGCTGGTTCGGCGGCTTCCTGCCCACCGTGTCGTTTGCCCTGGTGGTCTACACCGGGGATATTTTCTACGGGCTGTGGTACCCGGTGGTGATCACCGGGGTGAGCCTGGTGGTGGGCATGATCTGCCTGCGGGAAACCCGCAACGTGGACCTGGATAAGAACTGAGAAACGGCTGTTTCAGCAACATCTGTGGCGAGGGGATTTATCCCCGCTGGACTGCGAAGCAGTCCCGTTTTGACGGTTGCTACGCAACCGAGCGGGAGCAAGCTCCCTCGCCACAAGGTCTGGTTCCAGGCCAAGCCATCAGTGCACCTGATGGCTTTTCACCGTACTTTCCACCAGATCCAACATTTGCCCCAACGCCCAGGGCTTGGCGATGAACGACGCGTGGTGCTTGATCCCGGCGCTTTCCGGCGTTTCGAAGCCGGACATGATCAGCAGCGGGATCTGCGGCCAGCGGTCTCCGGTCAGGTTGGCCAGGTCGGCACCGTCGATCTTGCCGGGCATGGTGATGTCAGTGAGCAACAGATCGACGAAGTGGGCGCTCTTTTCGAGGAACTCCAAGGCATCGTCAGCGCTTTTCTGAGGCTCCACGACAAATCCTTCTTCCTCGAGGATTTCACAGAGAAACTCCAGGATAGTCGGATCATCTTCCACCACGAGAATCAAACGCGTAGTCGCCTGGCCGTTGCCATTGGGCATCGAATTCATGAAAGTGACTCTCCTTGACCTCATAAACCTACTTTGCGGGTTTCAACCGCCTTGAAGTTATGAGCCATCCCCCTGCGAGAAATTCATTCTGCGTGCCGACAGGACGCCGAATGTCACGCCAGACACCCCTTGGCAACGCAGCGCAACGCTTTTATCTGTATATCCATACAGATAAAACTTGCCCTTGCGCGCATCCATGACCATGCTACAAGCCCATGAAATCTGCTCAGGAAAAGGGCGCTATGCAGCTGTACCTGTGTGAAAAGCCGTCCCAGGCCAAGGACATCGCCGCGGTGCTCGGTGCCACGCGCCGTGGCGACGGTTGCTGGCTGGGTCCTGGCGTCACGGTCACCTGGTGCATCGGTCATCTGCTGGAAACCGCCCCACCCGACGCCTACGACGCGCGCTACAAGCGCTGGGTCCTGGCCGACCTGCCCATCGTGCCCGCGCAATGGAAAATGACCGTCAAGCCGAAAACCGCCAGCCAGTACAAGGCGGTCAAGCGCCTGTTGGGGGAAGCGAAGGAGCTGGTGATCGCCACCGACGCCGACCGCGAAGGCGAAATGATCGCCCGGGAGCTGGTGGAGCATTGCCGGTATCGCGGACCGATCCGGCGGCTATGGCTGTCAGCCCTGGACGAAGCGTCGATCCGCAAGGCCCTGGCCGCCCTCAAGCCGGGCGTCGAAACCTTCAACCTGTATCACTCGGCCCTGGGCCGCTCCCGGGCCGACTGGCTGATCGGCATGAACATGAGTCGCCTGTTCACCTTGCTGGGGCGCCAGTCCGGCTACCAGGGCGTGTTACCGGTAGGCCGCGTGCAGACGCCGACGCTGCGACTGGTGGTGGACCGCGACCGCAGCATCGCCAACTTCGTGCCGGTCGCCTATTGGGCCATCGACGTGCAGCTCAGCCATGAAGGCACGGCGTTCACCGCCCAGTGGCGCGCCGACCCGGATGCCTGCGACGACCAGGAACGCTGCCTGAACCAGGCCCTGGCCCGAGACGCGGCCCAGGCCATGCGCAACGCCAGCACCGCCCGGACACTGAAGGTGCGTACCGAGCGCCTGCGCGAAGCGGCGCCATTGCCCTTCGACCTGGGCACCCTGCAAGAAGTCTGCTCGAAGAAACTCGGCCTCGGTGCCCAGGAAACCCTGGACATTGCCCAGTCGCTCTACGAGACCTACAAGCTCATCACCTATCCCCGCAGCGATTGCGGTTTCCTGCCCTTGAGCCAGCACAGCGAAGCACCGGCCATCCTGGCCGCCCTCGCCCAGGCCGACCCGAGCCTCGCGCCGCTGCGCGAGCATTTGCAACCGCAGCGCAAATCCCGGGCCTGGAACGACGCCAAGGTCAGTGCCCACCACGGCATCATTCCCACCGCCGCCGCCAGGAACCTCGACAAACTCGCCGGCAAGCAGCGTGCGGTCTATACGTTGATTCGCGCGCGCTACCTGGCGCAGTTCCTGCCCAACCACGAATACGACCGGACCCAGGCCGACTTCGACTGTGCCGGCCAGGCGCTGCGTGCCGTGGGCAAGCAGATCGTCGAACCCGGCTGGAAACGCGCCCTGCCCGAAGCGCTGGCGCCGGCAAAGGGCCGTGAGGCACCGGCACCGCAAACCTTGCCGGCACTGGCCGAAGGTCGCGATTGCGCGGTTGACGAGGTAAACCCCAAGGACCTATGGACCCAGCCGCCCAAGCCCTTCACCGAAGGCGACCTGATCAAGGCGATGAAGAACGTCGCCAAGCTGGTGGAAGACCCGTTGCTCAAGCAGAAGCTCAAGGACACCACCGGCATCGGCACCGAAGCGACCCGAGCCTCGATCATCCAGGGACTACTCGACCGCGGTTACCTGGTGAAGAACGGCAAGGCCCTGTCCGCCACACCGGCGGCCTTCAGCCTCATCGACGCCGTGCCCCGGGCCATCGCCGACCCGGGCACCACCGCCATCTGGGAGCAGGCCCTGGACATGGTGCAAAGCGGAGAAATGAGCCTGGAAGAGTTCGTGACCCGGCAAGCCGCCTGGATGAGCAAGCACGTCGCCCGCTGCCAGGGCATGAGCCTGACCATCAGCGGCCCGGCCAGCCCCGCCGGGCGAGGCGCGACGCCGTGGAAGAACAAGCGCAAGCCGGTCAAGCGCAAGACCGACGGCGCACCGCGCAAGGCGAGCAAAGCCAACAAAAATCAGCCTCCCTGATTCCCCCTGTGGGAGCGAGCTTGCTCGCGATGACGGTGAATTAGCCATCAGATAATTGACTGACACACCGCCATCGCGAGCAAGCTCGCTCCCACATGGATTGTGGGTCTGACCGGAAATCCTCATGCCCAAACCATTTTGTCCGACAATATGTAGTGAACAAAAATAATCACTACAAAACCGTTGACGCCTCCGATTTGCCCTTGCATGATGCAGACGTCTCCCCGATCGGGAGTACAGGCAACTGTTTGAGCAAGCTCGTCTGACCGCCGAGCTGTTTTTTGGATAAGGGACTGCCCACAAGGCAGATTGAAGGTGCTGACCTGGCATGACCGTCCGGTAACAAGGACGAGAAACGTCGGCGAAGATCCTCATGACGCGCGTGGTCGACCCTCGAAAGTTGACAATGCCTGATGATTCTTCGCTGTTTCTCTTCGTTGTAGCGCATTTGCGTAGCAGCCCTTCGATAACACTACACAACCGATGCACGACCCCGTCGAAGTTCGATGGACGAACGCTGACGGCCTGGTTTCGGTAGCAGGCAGGCACTTACCGAGAAGCGAAGTTTTTGCGAACCACCAGACAGATCAACCAAATGGTCAAGGGGCTTACACATGAATCTGAACAATCAACCATCTATTGATGAACTGGCTCGCATGTTCGCCGCACACAAGGACACACTCGACAGCCATATCCTGTGGATCAGCAAGACTGGCCAGGTCCACATGGACTGCCTGTCGCCCTACACCCAAGAAGACGAGTTCGAAAAGAACACGCAGGAACTGTGTGCCCGGCTGAAGATGTACCGCCGTGGCCAGGGCTACGTCGGCAAGAAGGCCGCGGCTGACAAAGACTTCATGGGCCGCGTGCTGCAAACGCTGACCCAGGCCTGGCAGTCGATGCAGCACACTTCCGAGGTCCGGGTCATCGACCGCCTCTGCTGATATCCCCTAACGAAAAGGCCCGCTCCTGGATCAGGAGCGGGCCTTTTTTTATGCGGCAGGAAACTAGAACACCGACCAGCCGATCCGCTGGCTCATCAACTCCAGCGCCGCCATACCGGCCAGGGAGTTGCCGGCGGCGTTGAGTTCCGGCGACCAGACGCATACGGTGAACCGCCCCGGCACCACGGCGACAATCCCGCCACCGACACCGCTCTTGCCCGGCAGGCCGACGCGATAAGCGAAGTTGCCGGCCTCATCGTACAGGCCGCTGGTGGCCATGATGGAATTGACCTGTTGGGTCTGCCGGGCGCTGAGGATCTGTTCGCCACTGTGTTTGCAGAACCCGTCGTTGGCCAGGAAGCAGAATGCCCGCGCCAGATCGATGCAGCTCATCCGCAAGGCACAATGGCTGAAATAACTGCGCAGCACCGCTTCCACGTCGTTATGGAAGTTGCCGAACGATTGCATCAGGTACGCCATCGCTGCGTTGCGGGCGCGGTACTGGTATTCCGACTCGGCGACCTTGCCGTCCACCATCACCTGTGGGTTACCCGACAGGCGGCGCACAAAATCGCGCATCGACAGCGCCGGCGCGGCGAAACGCGACTGGTTGATATCGCAAATCACCAACGCGCCGGCATTGATGAACGGATTGCGCGGCCGGCCACGCTCGAACTCCAGTTGTACCAGGGAATTGAAGGGCTGGCCGGATGGCTCATGGCCCAGGCGTTCCCAGATCGCTTCGCCGGAATGCCCGATGGCCTGCACCAGGCTGAACACCTTGGAAATACTCTGCACCGAAAACGCTGTTTCGGCGTCGCCGGCACAATACAACTCGCCATCATTGCCATACACGGCAATACCCAACTGGTTGGGCACCACAGTGCCCAGGGCAGGAATGTAATCGGCTACCTTGCCCTGACCGATCAGGGGGCGAACCGCATCGAGGATCTCGTTCAACAGTGCTTGCATATGCGCGGGGTCCAGTCATTCCCCGTTCGAGTGCGGGGATACAGACGCTAGACGCTGGTGGACGGGGTCAGAGCACACTGATTATCAAGCTTCAGGCACACAACCCATGCAAGCGTCTTCATCGAGCGGTCTATAGTTCAAAGGATCAATCGGCAGGAGTAGACGATGCGTCAGATCATGCAAAAAGAGCCCTGGTGGGCCTCGCCGCCCCAGCCCGGGCAGGATGAAAGCGAACTGGAATGGGGATGGCTGGTGATCTACAGCGAAGGCGAGCCGCGCTTCGAGTTCATCAAGGAACGCCCATCGGACGAGCAGATCCGCCATCGCAAGGGTTGTCGCGTCACCCTCGGCTCAGAATGAAGCGGCCCGTCACGGCTTGATGTCCGGCAATGCCACCGCTCGATTGGCCAGGTCCGCCTCCACCAGGTTGCCTTCTATTTCCTCGTCCAGGTAGTACACCGGTGCCATCACCCCGCTGAGGGGATGCTTGAGTGACTTGAACCACGCTTCGTCGAACGCAACGCTCAGGCTTTTGCGGATCTGCGCTTCCATTTCCGGCCGCTCGCCCTCGTGGATGATCGCGCGGATGCCCGCCACGCCCACCGAGATCAACGCCCCCGCCGCCTTCCCGGCCACGGCCGCCGCCGCACCGGTTGCCCCACGCGTGGCGAACTGGGCCTCGATTTTTTCGCTGGTGCGTTGCGCCACCGTGGCGATCACCGCCTCCGAGGGTCCGGCCCCTGTGGTTGCAGCCTTGTTGACGTGATCGATCAGGGCCGCATAGGCCGGCAGGGTGTTCAACGGTTCGGTGTGGACCATCTCGTACAACGAAGCGTCACGCGCCGCTGGCGGGCCGAGGCGGATGGCCGGGATGCCGTGCAGCCGTCGGTTCATCAGTTCGCTGGGGATACGATGTCGCAGGGCGATGACCTGGACCTGCTGATCGAGCTGGCGCAGGTAGTAGCCTATGGCGTTGGCCCTGATCGCCTCGGGATCGATTTCCACCGCCACCGGTTCCAGCACCTTCTCGCGATATTGTTCTTGCAGGTAAACCGCCAGGCGCCTGGCCGAGGAATCCGTCTCGCCCTCGGCACTGGCGGCGTACCAACTGACCTTCACCGCCAGCCACTCCTGGGTCCAATAGCTGCTGAACCAGGGGATGAATTCAACCTCGGTGCGCTCATAGACCAACGTGCGCCAATGCTCCATCGACCCACGGGCGTAGAGTGCCGCCTGTTCGACGGCGCTTTTCGAGGCTGCGATGAGCTGCTGGTCCACCTGTCGCCAAGTGTCCTGGGAAATCGCCACCGGCGCGGCCTGTTGACCGCGCTGGGGCGTGGCGCACCCCGCCAGAACGAGCACAACGGCCAACATCAGCGAACGCAGCACGATCGCGCCACCCCGGATTCATGTCATCCACGGAATTGAGTATAGGTGGCGAGCAACGAAACCTGCGGGCTCAGGCAGGCTTATCTGGCGTTTGCAGTTACTACGGCGTGGTGGTTTATCGGCGCTTCCATCAAAGCCGGATGAACTGCTCGAACTGCCAGTCAAACGCCGCTTGGTCCCGGGAAGTTTCGTAGAGAGCAGTGCTCGGCTGCCAGTCGGTACGTTTGCCCACCAGGCTGCCAAGGTAGGGCCTGGCCACTTCCAGTACGCGCTCGTAGTCCATCTGCTCCGGCTCGACGATGCCACGATCCGGATGCTCCACCGCCCATACGATTCCCGCCAACACGCCCGCGGCCACCTGCAAGCTGGTGGCGTTGTTGAAAGGCAATCGCGCGCGCGCCTCATCGATACTCAACACCGAGCCGAACCAGTAGGCATTCAGTTCGTGCCCCATCAGCAGGACACCCAGCGCATCGATGCCGCCGCTGTCGATTTCACCGTTGAGGATGCGTTGCCGAGGCTGGCTCTGCCAGCCGCGACCGATCAACTCGTGCATCGATAACAAGGCATCGTTGCACGGGCGGTAGGCGTAATACAGGGTCGGCCTGTAGATCAATTGGCGTTGATCTTTCACGGTCAGCAGGTCGGCGGTCGACGCCGTTTCGTGATGCGTGATCATCAGGCCCAGGCAGGGCCCGGCCAACGGCGTCCAGGTCTTGACCCGTATACTGGCGCTCGGCCGTTCCAGGTAAATGGCGTTGCGGCTCCCGAAGCGATGGCGCCTGGCAGACGACGGCCAACTGCGCTCGTGGGTGCCCCAGCCCAACTCCGCAGGCTGGCAACCCTCACTGATGAATCCTTCCACTGACCATGTGTTCACGAACTCATCGTCCTGCTTTATTTGCTTGGAGCGCTGGGTGTCACGCTCGGCAAAATGAATCACCTTGATACCCGTCTCCCTGCACAACCGGGCCCAGTCCACGCCCTCGCTATTGTGTGGCAGCGGATGATTCAGCTGCACCGCCAGTTCCACCAGGCCGGCTTTGAGCAAATGGGTGATCAGACCGGGATTGGCTCCATGGGCCACCACCGCCGTCGGCCCTCTGCCCAGTTTTTTTTGCAAAGCCAGGACCTGATAGCGCAAGGCGTAGTTGGTGCGACGCGACAGGCTCAATTGCGGATCGTCGTAGCCGCCCACCCAAGGCTCGACGCAGGTATCGAGGTACAGCGCGCCCTTGTTGAAGGCATAGGCCATCAGCGCCAACGAACTGACCTCCACCGACAGGTTGACGATGAAGTCGCCGCGCCTGACGAAGCGATCCAGGACTTGCACGAAGGTTGGTTCAGTCAGCGCCTTGGGAACGAAGCTGATCCCTCGCTCCTTGAACCAGATGTGCTTCTCGATAATGGGCGCGATGACCGTGATGTGCTGGACAGGGACATGATCCTGCCCCAATAGCAACGGCAAAGTGGCCCGGGTGATTGAACCAAACCCGATGAAGATCAGATGGCCGGTGAACGGGACCTGATGTTCCATGAGCTGCCTCCGGGGCAGAACGAAAACAATGGAGCCATGAGATACCGGCATCGGGGCTTTGGCTACTGTCAGAGTCGACAGGCGCTTGGCGCAGGCATTGTCGATCCTGCGCCAGCCCCCCCATAGCTCGTCAAGAGTCCATCGTCGCGGCCTGGTTACCGCCCTGCTCAGCGATCTTGGAAAGTTTCTCGTCGGTGGCTTTTTCTTCCTTGAGCGTTGCCAGCAACAACCCGACCACTTCATCGCCCAGGTTCAAGTGCTTGGCCATGGCGATCAGAGTCCCGTAACTGGCGATCTCGTAATGCTCGACTTTTTGCGCCGCACCGATCAACCCGGCATCGAGCACCGCCCCCTTCTCGATTTCCTCGAGCAATTCCTTGGACTCTTCCACCAAACCTTCCATGGCCACGCATTTCATGCGCTTGAGCTTGATGCCGGCCACGTCGATGAGGGTGTCGATACGCTCGATCTGACCCTGGGTTTCTTCAAGGTGATCGTTGAAGGCTTGCGCCAGCAAAGGGTTGGTCGCGGCCCTGGCCATGCGGGGCAATGCGCGGGTGATCTGCTTCTCGGCGCTGTAGATATCGGACAGTTCGTGAATGAACAGGTCGGTCACTGTTTTCCTGGCCATTTCAATCATCCTCCGGTCAAGAAAAGGCACCGCACTGGGCGGGCCTCAAAGGGTAGATGAGGTGAAGCCGGCCTACGCCGCTTCACCTGTCATCAACACTGACCCGAAGAAAATTTCAGATGTTCAAGAAATTTTTCGAAGCGTGGACGGAGGGTTTCGAAACAGTCGAGCGGCGTTCAACCGAGCGCCGTGTCGAGAAACATCATCACCGCAAACCCCATCATCAGGCCCAGCGTCGCCGGCGTTTCATGGCCGTTGCGGTGGGTCTCGGGAATCACTTCGTGGGACACCACGAAAATCATCGCGCCCGCCGCCAAACCGAGGCTGATGGGGTAGGCGACGGCGACACCCGACGACATACCCAGGCCAATCACCGACCCCAACGGTTCCATCAGCCCGGAGCCCACCGCAATCAGCGCAGCACGCAAGGTGCTGATGCCCGTCACTCGCAGCGCCATGGCGATAGCCAGGCCTTCGGGGATGTCCTGGATGGCGATGGCAGTGGTCAGGGGCAAGCCGACCCTGAAGTCGCCGTCGGCAAAACTGACGCCGATGGCCATGCCTTCCGGCAGGTTGTGCAAGGTGATGGCGAGCACGAACAGCCACACACGGTTAATGCGCTCGACTTCAGGACCGCGCCGCCCACTCAACTCGTGTTCGTGGGGCACGAAACGGTCGAGGCCGATCATCAGGGCCACACCCAATCCCAGGCCGACCACGACGACAAACGCGGCCAGCAACTGATTGCCACAAATCACCTGCGCGGCTTCGATGCCCGGCAGGATCAGTGAGAAAGAGCTGGCGGCGAGCATCATCCCGGCGGCGAAACCCAGCATGATGTCCTGGGTGCGTGACGAGATATCCCGCAGCACCACCGCCATCAATGCGCCCAAGGCCGTGGCGGCGAAACCGGACGTGCCGCCCAGGACCGCGTAGCCCAGATTGTGCCGATCAGCACCGACCAAGGCGTTGTAGCCGCTGTAGAGTAACAACGCGGTTATCACGGCCAGCCCGAGCCAGAAACTCACCCCGAGCAGCAGGTTGTTTTGCACAGGACCCAGCCAGGTACGCCATGGGGATCGGATCCGGGAAGTGGGCTGGTCCATCGAATGTCCTTAATGCTCTGCGGGCATGGCTAGTCTGAGGGTTGCATGACGGGAACGCTCAGACGAATAAGGTTCAGGCGAGGGAGTCTCCCCCCTCGCCGTTGTTTACAGTTTGTCACCTTGCATCCCTGAACCCAAGTCGGCACCCGTGACGGGGTTGCTTTCCGGGTTGGACATCGTCCGTGCCTTCATGTCCATCAGCAGCGCTTCGTCTTTTTCACTGAGCTGGACGCTGGCCAGGCCATCGCCGCCATCCACCGCCGGCGCTGGATTTTCGACGAACTCCCAATCGTCGCCCTGATTCCATGGGCCGCGCACGGTAGGTTCGCCCTGGGACATATTGAAGTACACGTTGGTGAACTCCGGCATGCCCGGCAATTTGCCTTGGGGGAAATTGGGCTGGATCGAGTGCAGGGCTTTTTCGAACGACAGCTGGTGGGCGATTTCGCGGGTCATCAAAAAGCCCAGCGCTTCCTTCACACCGGGATCGTCAGTGACATTCATCAAGCGCTCATAGACGATTTTCGCCCGCGCCTCGGCCGCGATATTGGAACGCATGTCCGCTGTCGGCTCGCCGATGGTGTCCACATACGCGGCGGTCCAGGGCACACCGGCGGAGTTGGTCAATGGCGAGCCGGCGCCATACAGGAGGCTGGTGATGTGGGAATCATTGCCGGCACCGTTGATGTCCCGGTACAACTGGCCCTCCTTTTCCACGCCCTCGGCCATCTTGCCCTTGGCACCTTTGTTCAGCATCACGATGATCGAACCGATGACTTCCAGATGGCTGAGTTCCTCGGTGGCAATGTCCATCAGCAAATCCTTACGGCCTGGATCGTCCTCGGACAAGGCCTGGGTGAAGTAGCGCGACGCCGCCGCCAGCTCACCCTGGGCCCCACCGAACTGTTCAAGCAGCAAGTTGGCGAGCCCGGGATTGGGTTCGGCGACGCGCACGGTGTATTGCAGTCTTTTATTATGTAAAAACATGATCAAAGCCCTCGATCAGACATAAACCATGGAGACACTGCCAGCAATAACAGGGCCCACAAGGCATCAGAAAAAGTTAAGGGAACGTGATTTATTTTTTATTCGATAAATGAGATGAACGGTAACGACAAAGACAATCCGAACATCTCATCTCGAATAAAAAGGAAAAGTTTGTAAAGCCAGGCGAAACTTTATATTCGCATTCAATTATTGCCGCCCATGGGGCCCCATGCCATGGGCACGGGGCCTGCCTGGTCAGCGGGCATTACGAGTCACGACCGCCGCCACGGCTATTTTCGCCGCCCTTCCTACCGGCTTCGGAGGCCTTTTCCCGGTCATTGGCAAAATTGCCGCCCGAAGCCTGGCCACCTTTGCGGCCCGCTTCCGAGGCGCGCTCAGGATCGTTGGCGAAATTACCACCCGATGCCTGCCCGCCTTTGCGGCCAGCCTCTGCAGCGCGTCCAGGGTCGTTGGCAAAGTTGCCACCCGATGCCTGTCCGCCCTTACGCCCAGCCTCGGATGCGCGCCCAGGGTCGTTGGCAAAATTGCCGCCGGACGCTTGTCCGCCCTTTTTCCCGGCTTCCGATGCCTTCTCACGATCGTTAGCGAAATTGCCAGGATTGTTATTTCCTGTATTAGCCATTTCATTCACCTCGTTAGTTAGTGTTTAACGAGCCTCGCTGGCCCGTATTTACTATGAGAATTGGACTTCGCCAAGGTTTGAAAGAAATTCAGCGAGCGGCGACGAACGGTCAGAACCAGACAATTCAAATCCATTCAACGCCTGAACATTACAACTCGCTATCAATTAAGCGGCGAGCTATAAATTATCTTAAACACCTTAGCAATTACTTATTACATTCAATTGAAAGCAGTGCGTGTCTTTCCACGCTGTCCGCCAAAGGTCGGGCGGCGCCGGCACCCCATTGCACCGGTCTCGTCACCCTGGCCTCGCGCCGTTCCAGGAAGCCAAAACTCGCGGGCTGCCGGTGTTTTCCTGCACCACCGCACTGACCGGCTTGCGGCGTCCGGATGCCCTGTCGCCGGCACCCGGATAAGAGATCGATCAAGGTGAAATCGGATCACTGGCCGGAAACGTTTCCTCCAGCGCATCATCCAGCTGCTTACTGGTGACGTCCCGCTCACCCACCTTGCCACTGCGTTCGCAATGGCAGTCTGGCGCCGGACACGGCTCCCCATTAGGGTGTTGTTCGGCACAGGCTTGGCTGCAGTAAGCTTCGCCGTCGTGATTGAAAACCCGTTGCGGATCTACCTCACACTGACAATCGGGGCAACCGCACTTTAATTCGCTCATGCTCTTTCTCCCGAATAAGGGGTCGAAGGCGCCGTCAGGCAGAGCCGACCATCAGCTGAACCTCCAGGTTCGCCGCCGCAACGCCGTGGTTGGCCACATACACATCGGCAGTCCAGCCTTTGGTCAGGTTGTGATAGGACTGTGTGCCCAAGGCCGTGCCGCTGTTCCACTCGAGGATGTCGCCAATATCGATGTCGTTGGCCGAACCCAGCTCGAGCACGGTATGGCCGTCCTCCTGCGCCACATACACCCCCACCATTGCGCTCTGTCGATTGATGGCCCGTACTTCACCCGTGGTCTGCTTCATACGTTTCCTCTTCTCGGCAGCTTCAAGGAGCGACCGGCACGCTAGCCTGTCGCTCTTCCATACCTGGCCGTACTCAGCGCTTGGCTTCGGTGTGCGGATTGGCCGAACGCTCCAGAAACGCCTGGGTGATTTCCGGCAAGTGATCGCGCAACCACTCGGCCATGGCGATTTCCTGGGGCAGGATCTGTTCGCACGCCCGTTGCGTTTCCACATCCCCGGCGACTTTCGCCGCCTCGATCAATACGGTGTACGAGGCGATTTCAAGGTTCTCGAACACATAGCCACTCATGGCCCCCTTGACCACTTCATCGCTCATCGTCATGCCGCCCACCGCCTGACCAAAGGCCATGAGCTTGCCGGCCAGGTCCTTGAGCGTCGACGTACTGCCGCCCAGCCGCTGGATGCATTGTTCGACCAATTTTTGTTGTCCGAGGGTTTCCTGCAAATGCTCCTCGATGCGGGCCTTGAGCACCGGATAATGTTCCAGGCGTTCGGCCTGGGCCTTGAGCATTTTTTCCGCTTGCTGCTCCATGGCATGGGCATCGTTGAGCCAGTCCAGCAGGTTCTCTTTAGGCGTTGCCATTTCCTTCTCCTTAGCCGTGGTCGCTACTGCAACGCAGCGCGACGGTTCTGAAGTACCGCACATAAAAGTGGATAGCGCGGCACTGGGGAAAGTTTGAACAAACCAACCCCCAGGGCGACGAAAGGCGTCGGCTCGATCCAAGTGCTAACCTCAACGGCTCAAGGCCAGCGCAGGCACCTCCCATGCCCGAAGATCTTCACCAGGCACCCATCGATCAGTTACTGGCGTACACCGCCGGGCGCCGCTTCCTGGTGCTCACCGGCGCCGGCATCAGTACCCCGTCGGGCATCCCCGATTACCGCGACAGCGACGGGGTCCGTCGGGGTCGACAACCGATGATGTACCAGGAGTTCCTCGCCCAGCCCGAGGCACGACGGCGCTATTGGGCAAGGGCGATGCTGGGCTGGCCCCGGGTCAGGCAGGCCAGGCCGAACGTGGCTCACGAAGCCTTGGCCGAGTTGCAGGCGCAGCAACGCATCACCGGCCTGATTACCCAGAATGTCGACACCCTGCATGACCAGGCCGGCAGCCAGGACGTCATCGAACTGCACGGCAGCCTGCATCGCGTGCGGTGCCTGGATTGCGGCCAGCTCAGCGAGCGACAGCAGATTCAACGGTTGATGGAAGCCGAAAACCCTTACCTGGCGGGCGTCGATGCGGTGCAGGCCCCCGATGGCGACACCCTGCTCGACCCCGCGTTCGAGGCGCGCTTCCAAGTGCCCCATTGCCCCCATTGCGGCGGCGAGCGGTTGAAACCCGACGTGGTGTTTTTCGGCGAGAACGTCGCCCCCCTCACCGCGACCCGCGCCATGCAAGCCGTCGAGCAAGCGGACGGCCTGCTGGTGGTGGGTTCGTCGCTGATGGCGTATTCGGCGTTTCGCCTGTGCCGGGCCATCAAGGACCAGGGCAAGCCGCTGCTGGCAATCAACCGCGGCAAGACCCGGGCCGATGAGTTGCTGGACCTCAAGCTTGAAGAGCCGTGTGAACAACTACTGCCATTGCTGGCACAACACCTGCTCTAACCACACCACCCACCCCCTGTGGGAGCGAGCTTGCTCGCGATGGCGTCGGATCAGCCAGCAGCGATATTGACTGACACACCGCTATCGCGAGCAAGCTCGCTCCCACAGGGTCATTGCTCACACAGGGTCAGTGTCGGCCTGCGGTCAACGTGCCCAACTCCTGATCCCTGAGCGTATCGAACAACGCCTGCGCCGCCGCCGACAATTCATGCCCCGGCTTGGTCAGCACGCCGATGGCTCGCTCGATCACCGGATCGCTCAAGGTGATGCAGCGGGCCCCCAGCTCATGCATCTGCCCGACACACAGCGCCGGCACGGCACTGACCCCCAGCCCACTGGCGACCATCCGTCCGACGGTCGCCAACTGGTGGCTCTCGAACTCCACCGGCAGTTTCATGCCCCGGGCCCGCAGATGCTCTTCCAGCATCACCCGTACGGTGGAGGGTCGTTGCAGCGTGATGAACGGCTGCTCCAGCAGGGTTTGCCAGTGGATTTCGTCGCGCTGGGCAAAGGCTGAATCCAACGGCACCACCGCGACGAAGCGATCGAGGTACAAGGGCGTGAACGCCAGGGACGAACCCTGCATCGGCTCGAACGCCACGCCCAGTTCGACATGACGATCACGGACCATTTCCAGCACTTGTTCGTTGATCACATCGTTGACCGTGACGTTGACATTCGGATAGCGGGCGCGGAAGGTCTTGAGGATCGGCGGCAGCAGGTTGCCGGCGAACGAAGGCATCGCCGCCAGCGTCACACGACCGCGCTGCAAGGTGAAGCGCTGGCGCATTTCGTCCTCGGCGTTGTCCCAGTCGGCCACCAGCCGGCGGGCCAGTGGCAGCAAGGATTCACCTTCGGGGGTCAACGCCACGTTACGGGTATTACGGCTGAACAAACGACCGCCGAGGCCTTCTTCCAGGGCCTTGATGGTCAGGCTCAAGGCCGATTGGGACAGGTGCAGCCGCTCGCAGGCCACGGCGAAGCTCAGGCTCTGGGCCACCGCGAGGAAGGCACGGATTTGCTTGAGGGTCATGGGATGTTCGTGTCCGGTTGGGTAGGAGCTGCCGAAGGCTGCGATCTTTTGATCTTTTGCTTGGGATTCAAGTGTTTTTGGAAAGATCGCAGCCTCGTTGCACTCGACAGCTCCTACAGAGGGAGGCAATTGTTGAGTTTTATCAATCAATCCAATCTAAAAATCAACTTAACAAATATATGACTTGGCGCAACACTGCATCTCATTGCGACCCCATCAAGAATAAAAGAGGTGTCTATGGCAGGTTTCGACAAACGCGTGAGCTCTTATGAACAAGCGCTGGAAGGCTTGAAGGACGGCATGACCGTCATCGCCGGCGGCTTCGGCCTGTGCGGTATTCCGGAAAACCTGATCGCCGAGATCAAGCGCAAGGGCATCCGCGACCTCACCGTGGTGTCCAACAACTGCGGCGTCGACGGTTTCGGCCTCGGCGTGCTGTTGGAAGACCGGCAGATCCGCAAGGTGATCGCCTCCTACGTGGGCGAGAACGCCCTGTTCGAGCAGCAACTGCTGAGCGGCGAAATCGAAGTCGTGCTCACCCCCCAAGGCACTCTCGCCGAAAAAATGCGCGCCGGCGGCGCCGGCATCCCAGCATTCTTCACCGCCACGGGCGTCGGCACGCCGGTGGCCGAAGGCAAGGAAGTGCGTGAATTCCATGGCCGCCAATACCTGATGGAAGAGTCCATCACCGGCGACTTCGCCATCGTCAAAGGCTGGAAGGCCGACCATTTCGGCAACGTCATCTATCGCCACACCGCCCAGAACTTCAACCCGCTGGCCGCCACGGCGGGCAAGATCACCGTGGTGGAAGTCGAAGAAATCGTCGAACCCGGCGAGCTGGACCCGACCCAGATCCACACCCCTGGCATCTACGTCGACCGGGTCATTTGCGGCACGTTCGAAAAACGCATCGAACAGCGCACCGTGCGTAAGTGATCCCCTGCCCCCGGCCCGAATGAAGGAATAAGAACATGGCACTTTCCCGCGAACAAATGGCTCAACGCGTCGCCCGCGAAATGCAGGACGGCTACTACGTGAACCTGGGCATCGGTATCCCGACCCTGGTCGCCAACTACATTCCCGAAGGCATGGAAGTCATGCTGCAGTCGGAAAACGGCCTGCTCGGCATGGGCGCGTTTCCCACCGAAGCCGAAGTCGATGCCGACATGATCAACGCCGGCAAACAGACGGTCACCGCGCGCATCGGCGCCTCGATCTTCTCTTCCGCCGAATCGTTTGCCATGATCCGTGGCGGCCACATCGACCTGACCGTGCTCGGCGCCTTCGAGGTGGATGTCGAAGGCAACATTGCCTCGTGGATGATCCCCGGCAAGCTGGTCAAGGGCATGGGTGGTGCGATGGACCTGGTGGCCGGTGCCGAGAACATCATCGTCACCATGACCCATGCGTCCAAGGACGGTGAGTCGAAACTGCTGCCGCGCTGCAGCTTGCCGCTGACCGGCGCCGGTTGCATCAAGCGCGTGCTGACCGACCTGGCCTACCTGGAAATCCAGGACGGCGCCTTCATCCTTAAAGAACGCGCCCCAGGCGTCAGCGTCGAGGAAATCGTCGCCAAGACCGCCGGCAAGTTGATCGTGCCGGACCATGTGCCTGAAATGCAATTCGCTGCCCAGTGAGGAGAGATTCGATGCAAGAAGTCGTGATTGTCGCCGCTACCCGTACCGCCATCGGCAGCTTCCAGGGTTCGCTGGCTGCCATTCCCGCGCCGGAACTCGGTGCCGCGGTGATTCGTCGCCTGCTGGAGCAGACCGGTTTGTCCGGCGAACAGGTCGATGAAGTGATTCTCGGCCAGGTACTGACCGCAGGCTCCGGGCAAAACCCGGCGCGCCAGGCGTCGATCCTCGCCGGCCTGCCCCATGCAGTGCCGGCGCTGACCCTGAACAAGGTCTGCGGTTCGGGCCTCAAGGCGTTGCACCTGGGCGCCCAGGCGATCCGCTGTGGCGACGCCGAGGTCATCATCGCCGGCGGCATGGAAAACATGAGCCTGGCGCCCTACGTCCTGCCGGCCGCCCGCACCGGCCTGCGCATGGGCCACGCGAAGATGATCGACAGCATGATCACCGACGGCCTGTGGGATGCCTTCAACGATTACCACATGGGCATCACCGCCGAGAACCTGGTGGACAAGTACGGCATCAGCCGCGAGGAGCAGGACGCCTTCGCCGCCGCTTCCCAGCAGAAGGCCGTCGCCGCCATCGAGGGCGGTCGGTTTGCCGATGAGATCACGCCGATCCTGATTCCCCAGCGCAAAGGCGATCCCGTGGCGTTCGCCACCGATGAACAACCGCGCGCCGGTACCACCGCCGAATCCCTGGGCAAGCTCAAGCCTGCCTTCAAGAAGGACGGCAGCGTCACCGCGGGTAACGCGTCCTCGCTCAACGATGGTGCCGCCGCCGTGATCCTGATGAGCGCGGAAAAAGCCAAGGCCCTGGGCCTGCCGGTGCTGGCGAAAATCAGTGCCTACGCCAATGCCGGCGTCGACCCGGCCATCATGGGCATTGGCCCGGTCTCGGCCACCCGTCGCTGCCTGGACAAGGCCGGCTGGTCGCTGGAGCAGTTGGACCTGATAGAAGCCAACGAAGCCTTCGCCGCCCAGTCGCTGGCCGTGGCCCGAGAACTGAAATGGGACATGGACAAGGTCAACGTCAATGGCGGCGCCATCGCCCTGGGCCACCCCATCGGCGCGTCGGGTTGCAGGGTCCTGGTGTCGCTGTTGCATGAAATGATCAAGCGCGACGCCAAGAAAGGCCTCGCGACCCTGTGCATCGGCGGCGGCCAAGGCGTGGCCCTGGCGCTGGAACGGGCATAACCGACACGGGTTCAACGGTGGCGGCACGGACCCACGACTATCCGTGCAGCCACTGGCACCACCGGCGCGACCTCGGTTGCGCCGTTTTTTTGCCTGCCGGTTTATGTGGATGGCTTGCCGGCCTCATCGCGAGCAAGCTCGGCTCCCACAGGGGAACAGTGGTGTATGCAGCATTCATGGACACCGCCAAATCCTGTGGGAGCAGCGCCCACAATGGATTTTGGGTGTACGCAATATCTGGGGCCACCACCAAACCCTGTGGGAGCGAGCTTGCTCGCGATGGCGGCGGGTCGGTCTGTTGCGTGAGCCCAGACCCCAAAAAAAACGGCACCTTTCGGTGCCGTTCATTTTCACATCCGGGGCTTTACTTGCGTGCCGCCTCCCATGATTTCAACAGCTCGGTGTAGCTCACGGTTTCGCCTTTAGGCTTCTCGTTCGCCAGTTTCGGCTTCGGTGCGCCCGGTTGATCGAACCAGTATTGCGCGTCGCGCTCAGGGTTCATCTTAGGTGCGCAGGTGGCTTGGGCCTTGGAGCGTTCCAGGCGGGTCATGATCGCATCCTGGTCCTTGGCCAACCCGTCGAGGGCCTGCTGCGGCGTTTTCTCGCCGCTGGCAGCTTCGGCGATGTGGCTCCACCACAATTGCGCCAAGCGTGGGTAGTCCGGCACGTTGGTCCCGGTCGGGGTCCATTGCACACGGGCCGGGCTGCGGTAGAACTCCACCAGGCCACCGAGTTTCGGCGCCAGGTCGGTCATCGCCTGGGAGTTGATGTCCGATTCACGAATCGGCGTCAGGCCCACGATGGTTTTCTTCAGCGACACGGTCTTGGACGTCACGAACTGCGCATAGAGCCAGGCCGCGAGTTTCTGTTTCTCAGGCGTGGACTTCATGAACGTCCAGGAACCCACGTCCTGGTACCCCAGCTTCATGCCCTGTTCCCAGTAAGGTCCGCGCGGCGAAGGTGCCATGCGCCATTTCGGCGTGCCATCGGCGTTCACCACCGGCAGGCCCGGTTTGGTCATGTCGGCAGTGAAGGCGGTGTACCAGAAGATCTGCTGGGCGATGTTGCCTTGGGACGGCACCGGTCCGGATTCGGAGAAGGTCATGCCAGCCGCTTCCGGCGGCGCATATTTCTTCAGCCAGTCCACGTACTTGGTGGTGGCGAACACGGCCGCGGGGCCGTTGGTGTCGCCGCCACGGGTCACGCTGGAACCGACCGGATGGCAGTCCTCTACGCGAATGCCCCACTCGTCCACCGGCAAGCCGTTGGGCAGGCCCTTGTCGCCGCCACCGGCCATGGAGAACCAGGCATCGGTGAAGCGCCAGCCCAGGGACGGGTCTTTCTTGCCGTAGTCCATGTGCCCGTAGACGCGCTTGCCGTCGATTTCCTTGACGTCTTCGGAAAAGAACTTGGCGATGTCTTCATAGGCCGACCAGTTCACCGGGACACCCAGCTCGTAGCCGTACTTTTCCTTGAACTTGGCCTTCAGGTCCGCACGCTCGAACCAGTCGGCGCGGAACCAGTACAGGTTGGCGAACTGCTGGTCGGGCAGTTGATAGATCTTGCCATCCGGCGCAGTGGTGAAGGAGATGCCGATGAAGTCCTTGATGTCCAGGGTTGGCGAAGTGTAAGCCTTGCCTTCGTTGGCCATCAGGTCGGTGATCGATTCGGTCTTACCGTAGCGAAAGTGCGTACCAATCAGGTCCGAATCGTTGACCCAGCCGTCATAAATGTTCTTGTCCGACTGCATCACCGTCTGCATCTTCTCCACCACGTCGCCTTCTTGCAGCAGATCGTGGGTCAACTGGATCCCGGTGATTTCGGTGAAGGCCTTGGCCAGTACCTTGGACTCGTATTCGTGAGTGGTGAGGGTTTCCGACACCACGTTGATCTTCATACCGCGAAACGGCTCGGATGCCTTGATGAACCATTTGAGTTCTTCGAGCTGCTGGGCGTCCGTCAAGGTCGACGGTTTGAATTCACTGCCGATCCATTTTTTAGCGGCGTCTTCATAGGCGTCGGCCCAGGCCGCAGCGCTCAGCCCGCTGAGTGCCAGCATGGCTGCCAATGAAACGCTATGTCGCAGCTTATTGTTTTTATTGAACATAGAGACCTCCTGTTTGGGTTTAAGAGCCTGATCGGCGAACCTTCGCGACTAGCCCCACCGCATCACTGCCAACAGCCACACCCAAGACAACGCGAACGCTATCCAGATGCTCCAGTCGGTGGCGCCGATCACCAGCAGGTGCAGGTAGGCGCTACCGAGAAGACCGATAAACAACCGATCGCCACGGGTGGTGGCAATCGGCAGGAAACCACGCCGAGGGATACTCGGCGAACGCAACTCCCAGGTGGTCATGCCCACCAGAAACAAGGCGATAACCCCGAAAAATACCGCCGTGGGGACGGTCCAGTTCATCCATTCCATCATCGACTCCTCAGACCCGGCCCAGGGCGAAGCCCTTGGCCACGTGGTTGCGAACGAACCAGATCACCAGCATGCCCGGCAGGATAGTCAACACCCCCGCCGCCGCCAGCACCCCCCAGTCGATACCGGACGCCGATACCGTACGGGTCATGACCGCCGCGATCGGCTTGGCATTCACCGAGGTGAGCGTGCGCGCCAGCAACAGTTCGACCCAGGAGAACATGAAGCAGAAAAATGCCGTGACACCGATGCCGGAGCCGATCAACGGAATGAAGATCTTGACGAAGAACTTGGGGAAACTGTAGCCGTCAATGTAGGCGGTCTCGTCAATTTCTTTCGGCACCCCGGACATGAACCCTTCCAGGATCCACACCGCCAACGGCACGTTGAACAGGCAATGAGCCAGGGCCACGGCGATGTGGGTGTCGAACAACCCGATGGACGAATACAGCTGGAAGAACGGCAACAGGAACACCGCCGGCGGGGCCATGCGGTTGGTCAACAGCCAGAAGAACAGGTGCTTGTCCCCCAGGAACCGATAGCGGGAAAACGCATAGGCCGCCGGCAGCGCCACGCCCAGGGAAATCACCGTGTTCAGGCTCACGTAGTACAGCGAGTTCAAGTACCCGGTGTACCAGCTCGGGTCCGTGAAAATCACCTTGTAGTTGTGAAAGGTAAAGTCCGCCGGCCACAGCGTCAGGCTGCCGAGAATTTCAGTGTTGCTCTTGAACGACATGTTCAGCAGCCAGTAGATGGGCACCAGCAGGAACAGGATGTAGATCAACAGCGGAATCAGCTTTTTCTTGCTCATTGTGCGGGCCTCAACGGTTGGCGTCGGAGTGCGTCATGGCGGTGTAGAACAGCCAGGACACCAACAGAATGATCAGGAAATACACCAGGGAAAACGCCGCCGCCGGGCCCAGGTCGAATTGGCCGATGGCCATTTGCGTCAGGGTCTGGCTGAGGAACGTGGTGGCGTTGCCCGGCCCGCCGCCGGTGAGTACGAACGGCTCGGTGTAGATCATGAAGCTGTCCATGAAACGCAGCATCACGGCGATCAGCAGCACGCTCTTCATCTTCGGCAACTGGATGTGACGGAACACTGCCCAGTTCGACGCCCGGTCGATCCGCGCGGCCTGGTAGTACACGTCGGGAATCGCTCGCAGCCCCGAATAGCACAGCAGCGCCACCAACGAAGTCCAGTGCCAGACATCCATCACCAGCACGGTGACCCAGGCGTCCATGGTGTTGGCCGCGTAGTTGTAGTTGATGCCCAGGCCGTTGAGGGTCGAGCCCAGCAAACCGATGTCGGCGCGGCCGAAAATCTGCCAGATGGTGCCCACCACGTTCCACGGGATCAGCAGCGGAATCGCCAGGATGATCAGCACCAGGGACGACCATTTGCCCTTGGTCGGCATGGTCAGGGCGATGGCGATGCCGAGGGGAATTTCAATCAGCAGCACGCACGCCGAGTAGATGAACTGGCGCAGCAGCGAGTCGTGTAGCCGCGGATCGAGCAGCACCTGCTTGTACCAGTCGGCGCCGACGAAGTAGCGGCTGGATTGGTCGAAGATGTCCTGCACCGAATAGTTGACCACGGTCATCATCGGAATCACGGCGCTGAAGGCCACCAGCAGGAACACCGGTAATACCAGCCACCAGGCCTTGTTGTTCTGCACCTTGTTCATGGCTGCACCTCGCTCAACGGTTCCAGCAGGTATTCATCGGCATAAACCATCAGCCATTGGGCCGGAAAACTGATGTACGCCGTGCCTTCCGGCACCGGCTTGTCTTCGGCCAGGCGGACCTTCAGCGGTGCGCCATCGAGGTTGAGGGTCAGGATCTTGTAGGTGCCCAGGTCTTCGACGTGCACCACATCAGCCTGCATCGCGTCGTCGTAAGGGCCATCCCAGACATGCACGAACTCGGGTCGGATACCGACCTTCAGGCTTTTGCCTTCGGCTTCGGCGACACGACGTTGCAAGGTTTCCGACAGCGGCAAGTGGGTCGAGGCGAAACCGACACCGCCGGGCTGCGCGGTGACCTCGATCAGGTTCATCCCCGGGCTGCCGATGAAGTAGCCGACAAAGGTGTGGCTCGGACGCTCGAACAAGTCCCGGGGCGTACCGAACTGCACGATCTGGCCGCCGTACATCACCGCGATCTTGTCGGCGAACGTCGAGGCTTCCAACTGGTCGTGGGTGACGTAGACCATGGTGATGTTGAACTGCTCATGGATCTGCTTGAGCTTGCGCCGCAGTTTCCATTTCAGGTGCGGGTCGATCACCGTCAGCGGTTCGTCGAACAGGATCGCCGACACATCGTCGCGCACCAGCCCGCGGCCCATGGAGACTTTCTGCTTCTCATCGGCGGTGAGGTTGCGGGCCTTTTTGTCCAGCAGGTTCTGCAGGTCCAGGACCTCGGCGATTTCCTGCACCTTGGTGTGGATCCGCGCTTCTGCCATGCCCTGGTTACGCAGCGGGAATGCCAGGTTGTCGAACACCGTCATGGTGTCGTACACCACCGGGAACTGGAACACCTGGGCGATGTTGCGGTGTTCCGGGGTCAGGTCGTTGACGACTTTGCTGTCGAACATCACCTGCCCTTCGGAAGGGCTGAGCAAGCCGGAAATGATGTTGAGCAAGGTGGACTTGCCGCAGCCCGAAGGTCCGAGCAGCGCATAGGCGCCGCCCTGCTCCCAGATGTGGTTCATCTCGCGGATCGCGTAATCCTCGGGGCCCGCCGGGGTGCTGGTGTAGCTGTGGGCGAGGTTCTGCAAACGAATTTCAGCCATCAGGCAACCCTCGCGATACGCTGCCCTGGGGCTTGGACCAGCTTGCCCTGGGCGTCGAAAACAAACAGTTTATGGGTCGGAATGTAGATGCGAATCGGCGCATCCACGTCGTACTCATGTACCCCTGGCAAGTGCAGCACCAGCAGGAAATGTTCGTTGCGCACGTGCAGGAACGTCTCCGAGCCGCTGATCTCGGCCACTTCGACGGTCACCGCCAATTCGAGGTCGTCGTCGTTGCTCGGCACCAGGGAAATATGGCTGGGGCGCACGCCGAAACGGAACTCGCCCTCGCCCACCGGGCGCAGGTCGACGTTCAGCGGGAAGTGCACAAAATTGGCGAAGCTGACTTCATTGCCGGCGATACGACCCGGCATGAGGTTGATCGGCGGTTCGGAAAACAACTCGGCGGCCAGCACGGTTTGTGGCTGGTGATAGACAGAAGACGACTTGCCACTCTGAATCACCCGGCCCTCATGCAGGATCGTGGTGGTGCCACCCAGGGCCAGCGCTTCGTTAGGCTCGGTGGTGGCGTAGACAGCGATGGTGTGGCGAGCCTGGAACAGCTCGCGCATTTCCTGGCGCAGCTCTTCACGCAGCTTGTAGTCCAGGTTCACCAGGGGCTCGTCGAACAGGATCAGTTCGGCGTCCTTGACCAGTGCCCGGGCCATGGCCGTGCGCTGCTGCTGGCCGCCGGACAACTCCAATGGATGACGTTTGAGGAATTTCTCGATCCGCAGCATCCTGGCGGTTTCCAGCACCTTGCTCTGGATGACTTCGTCGGACACACCGGCCTGGCGCAACGGCGAGGCGATGTTTTCGAAAACAGTCATGGTCGGGTAGTTGATGAACTGCTGGTAAACCATCGACACGTTGCGCAGCCGCACCGGGCGGTTAGTGACGTCGACGCCGTTCATCAGGATCCGACCGCTGTCGGGCTTGTCCAGACCGGCCATCAGGCGCATGAGACTGGTCTTGCCGGACAGCGTGCGGCCCAACAGGACGTTGAAGGATCCGGGTTCGAAACTCAGATTGGCATCGTCGATCCAGGTCTGGCCTTCGACGGTGCGACAGATGTGCTCAAGCTTTAATGACATGGCTCGGCCTTTTTATTATTTGGAGTCAAGCGACCCGAGTTGCAAAGCGAAAGCCGTGCCAGAAATCACAAGCCATTGACCTGGCTTATTTTTTTTAAAAAACCTGAGAAAAACACGTTCGCAGATGAACACAAGTGAACAGCCACGACTGAACAACTGAACAATTCACGGGTTGACAATGAACAATTTTGAACAACACTGAATGAACGTTTTCGGTTAGCCTGGCCATGCCCTTTGTGGGAGCGAGCTTGCTCGCGATAGCGGTGGATCAGCAGCATTGATGTGACTGACACACCGCTATCGCGAGCAAGCTCGCTCCCACAAGGTCTGTGTATTACGTGCTATTCAGGCTTGCCCCAGCACAAGGAGTCTGTGCGAGACTTGCCACAACAATAAAAACAGCACCTGCGAGAGTGCCCCATGGCCGCACCTGCTCCTGCCTTGTCCCACGAGGCCATCATCCAGGCCTCCTGGTCCCGTTGCCGCGCCTTTGGCCTGAATCACCAGAGTGTGCCGGCCTTCGATCAGTTGCCCGCCCAAGGCATCGCCCAACTACTGGAGAGCCAGCATTCGCTGGTGCAGACCACCCATCAGGAAGTCTTGCCGTATTACGAGAACATCCTGAGCAACTCCAATTGCCTGATCATGCTGGCCGACAACCAGGGCCAAGTGTTGACCTCCTGGGGCACCCAGCGCTTCATCGAGCCGAAACTGGCCCATGGCTTCAGTGCCGGGGCGAGCTGGATGGAGCGCTGCACCGGCACCAACGCCATCGGCACCGCGCTGGCCTGCGAACAGGCAGTGCATATCGAGCACGATGAACACTTCCTCAAGGCCAACCGCTTCATGACCGGCTCCGCCGCGCCGATCTTCGACGCCGAGCGCAAGGTCATCGCCGTGCTGGACGTCTCCAGCGACAGCTACCTGCCGCCGTCCCATACCCTGGGCATGGTCAAGATGATGAGCCAGACCGTGGAGAACCGGCTGATCCTCAATCTGTTTCGCGGTGAACACTTCCAGCTGACCTTCAACACCGGCTTGAACAACCTCGACAGCCAATGGGCCGGGCTGCTGATCTTCGATGAGAGCGGCCAGGTGCTGTCCGCCAACCGCCGGGCCGACAACCTGCTGGGCCTGAGCCTGTCCCGGGTGAGCATTGAAAGCCTGTTCAAGGTTTCGCTGCTGGAACTGCTGAACCAACCCGACGGCCTGCCGTTCGCCCTGCAAGCGTCTGGCAGCAATCGATTCCAGTGCTTGCTCAGGCGCCCGAGCCAGGTGTCGATCAGGGCACGGGTCTTCACCGAGGCGACGCCTGCGCCAGCCCCCGCCAGCAACGCCATCAGCCTCAATACCCTGCACTTCGGTGACAGCCGTGTGGAAAAAGCCGTGCGCCAGGCCGAGCGCTTGCTGGAGAAGGATATTCCGCTGCTGATCCATGGCGAGACCGGCGTCGGCAAGGAAGTGTTCGTCAAAGCCCTGCACCAGGCCAGCTCGCGCTGCAAGCAGCCGTTCATTGCCGTGAACTGCGCGGCGATCCCCGCCGAGCTGGTGGAATCTGAATTGTTCGGTTACGAAAAAGGCGCCTTCACCGGCGCCAACCAGAAAGGCAGCATCGGCCTGATCCGCAAGGCCGACCGCGGTACGCTGTTCCTCGACGAAATCGGCGACATGCCCCTGCCGACCCAGGCCCGACTGTTGCGGGTCTTGCAGGAGCGTTGCGTGCAACCGGTGGGCAGCGCCGAGCTGTTCCCGGTAGACATCCGTATCATCTCCGCCACCAACCGCTCGCTGCGCGAACAGGTGCAACTGGGGCGGTTCCGCGAAGACTTGTACTACCGCATCGGCGGCCTGACCCTGGAACTGCCGCCCCTGCGCGAACGCAGCGACAAGCAGGCGCTGTTCAAACGCCTCTGGGAACACCACCGCGAACCGACCCAATGGGCCGGCCTGAGCCGTGAGGTCCTGGACTTGTTCGAACGCCATCCCTGGCCGGGCAACCTGCGACAGGTCAGCAGCGTGCTGCAAGTGGCCCTGGCGATGGCCGAGGAACAGCCGATCCGCCCGGAGCACCTGCCCGACGACTTTTTTGTCGACCTGGAAATGGAGCCGGTGGAAACACCGGAGACGCTGAGGGTGGACCTCAACGACGCCGAAGATTTGAACCGCCAATTGCAGGCCGTGGGCGGAAACATTTCACACCTGGCGCGACGGTTGGGCGTCAGCCGCAATACCCTGTACAAACGCCTGCGACAACTTGAGAGCTGATACAAACCCTGTCCCACAAGGGCTTTGTGGTGAATGTCGATTGCGTGAACACCCGCGACAACTGTGGGAGCGAGCTTGCTCGCGATAGCGTCCGTTCAGCCAATGATGAAGCGACTGACACGACGCCATCGCGAGCAAGCTCGCTCCCACAGGAGGTTCGCTTCACTGACTGGCACCGCTGCAAAGAGGTGCCAGTCAGTTGGAACACCGGGTCAGTCGAACGCGCCATTGAGCACTTCGTAGATGATGCCGCTGGCGATCGCCACCAGGATCAGGTCCGTGCCGACCTGCTGCCATTCATAACCGTCATAGTGCGGCAACCGCCCCAGCAGCCGGCCATCAAGCTTCTTGGCGATGCCGGGGGGCAACGGTTTGCCGCGGGCCAGGTTTTTCTGGATGCCCGGCGGCAAGGGCGGGCCGGGGCTCCAATAATCGCGATGACCGCCGATCAGGCTGAGCACACCGCCCCGGTCGATGCTGGGACCGTTATGCCAATCGCCACCGGGGTCGCCCTTGCCACTCTGATTGCCTTTGTTGCCGGGATTTCCCTGCCCGCCCTTGTTGCCCTGCCCGCCTTTGCCTCCTTGTCCGTGGCCCTGGCCTTGATCGAATTGGGCGTTGCCCTTGCCGTTACCCGGGTCCGCCACGACAACCTCGGAACCCGCCACCAAGGCCAGGCAGGTTAAAGCTGCAATCAACGAGCGTGATGTGAACATGGTAATGCTCTCAAGAAAGGGGATATCCCCCTGTCAATGTAGACGATCGGCACGCTCATTGTTCGTGCAGCCGCAACCGTGGATACAAGACCCATACAAACGAGGCAACATTCAGTTTTTATCAGTGCGCGGGCCTACTGGGTTTCAAGAACATTCTTACTTAGACTGAAGACTGATATTTAGGCAACTTCCCACACTTTCTGCGGACATCTAATATTGTCACGGCACCGTGACAAAAACCTTGCGCCAGCTCGGCCCGGCAAGCTTGACAGTCAAACTTCTGAATGGAACTATCAGGCCGACTTCAAGCTACAGCTTCATCATGGATGGCAATAAAAACAACAAGGAGATCACGCTTATGCCGCCTCTCGGCGCCCCACTGCCTATCGCCTCTGAATACTCTTCTCGACCCTGCACTGGCGTGTATTTCTTCTCGCCGATAAATATCACCGTCCTGGTGAATCTTCGATTCAATTGAAACGACAGGCAGTTAATGCAAAGGGATCGCTGATGCCTCTTTTTCATCATTTCTTCGAAAACAATGCCCGTCTTACGCCTGGTAAATCAGCACTGGTAATCGACGGTGTCCACACTCGGTATGACACCCTGGAAAAGCGCGCCACATCGATCGCCGCTTTGCTGATCAAGTACGGCGTCAAGCGTGGCGACCGTGTGGGATCGGGCACGCCACCTGGCTGTTGCTCAACGCCCCCGTGACCGATCACGACGGCACACCCGGTCCGGAGCGGATGCTGGTGGTGGTGTCGACCCGCGATGTGGAGATACTGGACACGTGGGACACCTGCGGCATGGCGGCCACGGGCTCGCACGATGTGTTGTTGCGGGACGTCCTGGTGCCCGCCGAACAGGTGTTCCACCTTGAGGAGATCTTCGCCCATCGCATGAGCGAATTAGCCGGCGACTACCTGTACAGCGTGCCGATCGTGCCTTTTATCACCACGTCCCTTCTCGGGCCCGTGCTGGGCTGTGCCGAAGGCGCTTATGCCTGTCATCTCGAATCGCTGAGGCAGCAGAAAACCCCGGCCTCGGCCCCGACCAGGGAACGGCTGGCCCACAGCGCCGCGCAATTGTCGGCCGCAACGGCCTTGTACACCACGCTGGTGTCCATGCTGCATGAGTCCGGCCTGGCGCGACGGCCGCTGTCCATGGACGAACTCCTGCGGCTCAAGCGCGATCGCAGCTACGTGGCGCGGCTTTGCCTTCAAGCCATCCAGCGCCTGGTGGAACATGCAGGCGCCTCGTCCATGACCCGCGACAACTCGCTTCATCGTCATTGGCGCGACCTGCAGGCCATGGTGGCGCACCGGGATGTCCATTGGGACAGCGCCATGCTGGGCTACGCCGACTTTGTCGTCGATGCGCCGGCCTGCCCGACACTGATCACGCCGTAATATCACCCAGGAGACAGGTATGTTTGTTCGCAACAAATCCGACATCGAAAAAACCGCCCACTTCGTCGAGTGGGGAGCCGGCACCAGCCATCGGTTGCTGACCGAAAAAGACGGCATGGGCTACACCGTGTGCCATACCGTGGTGCGCGCCGGCACAGAGTCATTGCTGCACTATCGCAACCACCTCGAAGCCTGCTACTGCATTGCCGGTGAAGGTGAAGTCGAAGACATGGAGGGCAACGTGTACCCGATTCGCCCCGGCGATATCTACGTACTCGACCAGCATGACCGTCATTACCTGCGCGGCGGGAAAGACCAGGACCTGATCTTGGTCAGCGTCTTCAATCCGCCCCTCAAGGGCGACAAGCGCCACAACCTGAATGACGCGTCCGGCTCTGCCTATTGAGCTTCAACCGGCTCCCCCGCTCCTTGACACGAGAACACCATGCGCAAGGATTACCTGGCTTTTTTCACCTCAATGTTCCTCTCCCGGCTGGCCGACCAGATACTGTTGTTCATCGTCCCGCTGATTGTGTTCCAGACCACCAATAGCGTTTCCTGGGCGGGCCTGGCCTTCTTCGTCGAGTCCCTGCCGCGCTACTTGTCGTTCCCGATTTGCGGCGCCCTGTGCGACAAGTTCTCGCCCATCCGCATCCTGCACATCAGCCAGGTCTATCGCGCCACGGCGTGTGTCGCGGCGGTGGTCCTGTACGCGATCTTTGGCGGCATCTACTGGATCGTCGCCCTCTCGGCGTTGTGTGGCGTACTGACCACCCAGGGCATCATGGCCCGCGAAGTGGTGATGCCTTACATATTCAAGCACTACACCTACACCAAGACCCTGTCGTACTCGCAAATCGCCGACCAGACCGGCCTGGTCCTGGGCCCGTTGCTCGCCGCGCTGATGCTTGAGGTGTGGGCGTGGCACTGGGTGGTGCTGGCGATTGCCGGGCTGTTCCTGCTGGCGGACCTGGCGATGCTCTACTGGCAGCGCACCAGTTCGGTCACCCTGGAAACGTTCGAGCAACATCACGACCTCTGGCTCAACCCATTGCGCATCGCTTTCGGCCATATCCGCAACCTGGCGGAACTGAAGAAGGTCATCAGCCTGGCGGTGGGTGTCAACCTGATCATTGGCGTCACACTCGCCACCTCGGCGGCCATGGTCATCGGCCAATACAACGCCGGCAAGAACTATTACGCCGGGGTGCAGGCGGCCGGTGCCATGACCACCATCGTCATCCTGTTCTTCCTGGCGCGGGTCACGCTGCCCTTGAAATTGCTGGGTGCCCTGTCATACACGTTGATCGCCGCCGGTGCGTTCATCACCGCGTTCAGCCCCCATGCTTGGGGCTATGTGGTCGGTTTCCTGCTGGTCGTCGGCTTCGACAAGATGTTCAACGTGTACATGCGCAGCATCCGCCAACAAGTCATTCCGCCCCAGGATTTCGGCAAGACCGTTGGCGTCATTACGCTGCTCAACAACTTGTCCCAACCACTGGCAGGCCTGTTGGTCGCAGTGCTGGCCGCGCCTATTGGCACGCAACAGGTGATCCTGCTGCTGGCATTCGCCACCAGCCTGATCGGCATCGCAGTGATCGTGGCATTTAAAAAAGCGACACCTGCGCCGGCAGCCTATGGCGTCGATCCGGAGTGATCGAGGTTGCCATCGAAGACGTGGAACGGCCCGGCACATACAATCGTTTCGAATGGGTCGGTTTGTATTATCAGTGACTTATTGTTGAGGCATGGTTGCAACGTCGCAGCGTCGTACGCGTCTGCCTGGGTGCCTTGCCCGCCATTCGTCGCTTGTCGAACGTTACGGCCAACCGACGACAAAGTCTGGCTTAGGGTTTGCACCGGCTTACTCCAGCAGCCAAGAACGACGTAATTCTGACGCGGCGGCAAATCAATCAATGCTTGGTCAGCAAACGGAGATGTACCGTGTCAACTCTCAACGAAATCGCAGCGAACCACGCGAGAATGGCAAAGGCAAAGGAAGAAGAGTCGATGCGGCTGAGTGCGCTTCACGGGCAGGTGGTGGGGAGTTTCGAGATTGCGTCCAACGAGACGAAACCAGACATCCCCCTGCACCTCCTGGCGGGTGTGCAAGAGCACTCGTTCGGGGAGGCCGCTGCACTGAACTACTGACCTGAGCATCGATTGGATTCATCGCCCGCCGGCGGGCGGGCGACTCCCTGCGTCACAATTGCCTGGCTAAAGCAGCGGCCAGGATGCCGGCGGCAATCGCCGGCAAGGGCTTTTTCAGTATCAGCATGATGACCGCTGTGGTCAGCAGGGCCAGCCGCGCACCGTTGTCGCCTTTAACCGCCAGTGGCGCCAGCACCGCCACCAGCACCGAGCCGGACATGGCCGTGATGAACTGCTGCACCCGATAGTTGATCGGCACGAACGACATCACGAAGACACCACCCCACCGAGTCGCCAATGTCACGACGGCCATTATCAATATGACCAGCAAGGTGCCATACCCCGCCGTTTCAACGTTCATTGTTTTTCTCCATCCACAGCGCTCCCAGAATGCCTCCCGCCAAAGCCCCCACCACGACATGACTGTTAGCCGGTAAATACCAATAGGCCAACAGCGATGAGCAGGCCGCCACGGTCCAGATGATGAGCATGCGCAGATTCTTTTTCCCGCCCACGACCATCGCTAACAAGAAACAGCCCATCACCATATCGAGCCCGAAACTGACCGGGTTCTCGATAGCGCTGCCAAAATGAAGCCCCAGCCAACTCCCCAGGATCCAAGTGATCCACAGTGCAATGCCACCGCCAAATAAAATCCCCAGCCCCGGCTTGCCCTGACTGAACGCTTGCATCGCCATGGCCCAGTTGGCGTCCGAGACAACCAGCATCACGCCGTAGCGTTTGGCAACGGGTAACTCCCGCAACCATGGATAAAGCGTCGCGCCCATCAACAGGTGCCGGGCGTTGATGGCGAAGACGGTGATCATCAGCGGAACCACCGGCACTTGCTGCCCCCACAAATCCAACGCGGCAAATTGAGAAGCGCCGGCAAAAACCAGAGTGCTCATGAGCACGGCTGACGTATCACTCAAGCCCGTTTGCGCAGCCGCCAGGCCGAAAGCAACGCCGAACACGACGACAAAAAGAGCGAGGGGGATCAGTTGCTTGAAACCGTCGTAAATGTGCTTCAGCTTTAACTCATGCAAATGGGGTTGTTCGCTCGACAAAACATCGCCTCTTCTGGTTATTCACTGTGAAAAAGCCGGGAGTATGAAGCTGAATCTTCATGGCGAAAACTTCTCAGCGGACCTATATCCGTCAACTCGGCGAATCCTATCCGTCGTAAAGCCCGCGATGGGCGCGTACCTTGCCCCATTTCCCGATTCAAAATGGGCGTTATTCAAACTGCCACTACGTTATAGGTGAATACCATGAGCACCCTTGAAAAAGCGATATCGATTGCCGCGCTGGCCCATCAAGGGCAAGTGGATAAGGGCGGCGCTCCTTACATTTTGCACCCCCTGAGGGTCATGCTGCGCCTGGCCCATGACGAAGAGCGCATCGTGGCGGTGCTGCACGACGTGGTCGAAGACACCGCGACAACCCTCGCCGACCTGCGCGATGAAGGCTTCAGCGAAGCAATCCTGGGCGCCATCGACGCGCTCACCAAACGCGAAGGCGAGACTTACCAGGCCTTTATCGAGCGGGCTGCACGCGACCCGATCGCGCGCCGAGTGAAACTGGCTGACCTTGCGGAAAACAGCGATTTATCCCGCATAAGCGAGCCAAGCCAGAAAGACCTGGATCGAATTGAAAAGTACCGCAAGGCGACTGACTACCTGACGGCCTTGCAGCAGTAAGTGCCATTGAAACAAATAGAGTGAAGCGCGTCACAGACCAAGCGACCGCTCAAGCTGCCAATGCGGAATGTTCCACATCAACGGTCATAAAGCGGCAAAATAAACACCCCGACGACTATCCCGAATCTTCGAAAACCAAAGTAACCAATGCTCTAGACCAGAGCACAGGATTTCTTGGAAGAAAAACAACTATTTATGGAAAACAGGAGCCTTGAAAATGAGCACGACTGAACAGGTACAAAGCACTGGCAAATACAGCGCCAAGTGGCAGGAACGCTTCGACTTCTTTGACACCTACGGTGCGCCAAACGACCCGCGCTACAAGGAAGCCGTCAAGACGCTGCCTGGCGTCAAGAAGAAAATCCTCATCAACGCCAACGTGATTGCGTTTTTCTTCGGCCCTATCTATTTGTTTGTCCTGGGCCTCTGGAAGAAAAACCTGGCCCTGCTGGGTATTTTCCTGGCGATCAATATCGCATTGAGCGTGATTTTCGCACTCATCGGCATGGAGTTTCCCCGTCCCTTGAGTACAGGCTTGAGCATCGCCATGTCGATGATGTACGCACTCATGGCCAACTACGCGTACTACCTCAAAGAAGTGAAAGGCGAGCAAGGCTGGAACCCGTTCAAAGGCATGCGTCTCTGATTGCAGGCTTGGGTCATCGAGAGCCCGCGCCTCGTCATGAGTGTGCGGGCTTGCTGTGTCTGAGGGTTAAATTCCTGGGGAGCAGCATCAACCGATGCTCAACTGCCCTGATGACCGGAATGTTGTTTTTTTACACCATTTTTACCCTTCCGCTCAGAATAGGCATGAACAAACCACAGCGCCAGGGCAAATCCGGCAAAGCCAAAAATGAAGAGCAACACCTCTATTGCAGTACCTTCATGAGAAAACATTGTATTCACCTCATCCTTAAGTGGGTTGACCAAAAAATCGCCACGATTGAAGTCTCTCGTAACAATCCAAACATTTTCAGGGTAGTCGTCAACACTCTGTGTGGCAACCCTTAGCCTGGCATGCCCCCCCCCCGGTCTAAACGAGTCGCCGACCAATGACACCCTGCCCCGGCGAGCCAATGCGTGGTTTCATAGCGGTCGATCCAAACCCTCCAGGAACTCGCCCCGGCCTACTCTTTGAAAAACTGCTGAACCGCCGACCAGCCGAACAAGACCTCGTCGAGACCCACGGCAACGCGTACCAGCCCAATATCATTGCCGATAACGGTCGTTTTACGGGTTTCATCGATTGCGGTCAGCTGGGCGTCGCGGATCGATATCAGGACCAGGCGCTGGCAACTCGGGACATTGCCGAGGCGTTGGGAGAACAATGGGTAGCGCCGTTTCTGCGGCGATAGGCAGTGCTCGAAGCCGATACTGCGTTAATCCGCATTGAGAAAGCCCTTTCCTTCCTCCGCCGTTAAGGGCTTGGGGTGTGGAAGGAATTGCGCGGAGACCAACGGTGCGTTTTTCAGGCAAATCCAACCTTTCTCCCCGGCGTCTCCGGCGATGAGATATCGGGTATTGATCTTCACCACGAGCCATCCTCCACGTCTCGCCCATTTTGTGGCGTTGGCAGGAACGGAGGTGAATTCCGGTAGCTTTTCCTGCGGTATACCTGGCTGAGAGCCACCCACCTGACTGATCATTTGTTGTAGGGTTGGTGCCCCACAATTCACATTCGCCGGTTCCCCTCCGGCACTAGAGGCATTGACTGCCGCTGCACAACCTGTAGCGCTCCCTCCCCGAACCAGCACTACATCTTTGTGATTGCCGCTTCTTAGCGCCTCGACGACGACATCAGTCTTCGTGACGATTCCCTCTAAAGCACCGGCTATCCCGCTTTCATCTTGCGGAGCGAGTGTGCTGCTGGTGGAAGCCATGTTATTTCCTCGTCCATGATGGCGCCGATGAATGCCGGGGCCTGAACGATGAGTATAGGAAGACATCGGACTTCCCCATGTGCAACTGACTCAACGGGCGTTGGATACAGAACCCTGATCGGTCTGCGCCGAAAGCGGAACATCGAACACTCGATCGAACACCCATTGAAAAACCAGCGCATAAAAAAAGAAAAACACGAACAACCCCAGGTTGGTCACCAGCGCCAGCCACAGGCTGATGCCCAACCATGCGCCAATCACTGGAGTGAGGATCAACGTCAAGCCGCCTTCAAATCCCAGGGAATGAATCAGTCGTCGCTTCCAGTTGCGATGACGGCTGGGTTGGCGGCGCTCCCACCACTCGAACAGGCCGTTGAAAAGCATGTTCCAGGCCAGCGCGACGGCAGAAATCACCAGCGACAGCAGGGTTGAATACCCCATGCCTTGTTCGTAGGTCAGCGCGAGCGCCGGGGCCACGAACAGCACACCGCCGGCTTCGTAGAGGATGGCCTGGAGGATTTTACGGGGCGTGCCTTGCATCGGTGGGCTCCTGAGCCGGGTTGGAAGACCACAGCCTGGCAAGTTGAGCACCCGCGCACAATTGAGCTAAATTGAGCCACGCTCAACCTGAGTAACCTGCCCGCCCATGTTCGCCAAACTGCCCCTCACCGCCTTGCGCGGCTTCGAGTCCGCCGCACGGCTGGGCAGCTTCAAGGCGGCGGCTCAGGAACTGAACGTCAGCCCGGCGGCGATCTCCCACCAAGTCAAAAGCCTTGAAGCCTTCCTTGGCGTGCGCCTGTTCGATCGCTCCAGCCAAAACGTGCGCCTGAGCGCCGACGGCGAGCGCCTTCACCCTTACATGCACCGCGCCCTGCTCGATATCCAGCAGGGCCTGCAGATACTGTCGCCAACGTGTGCCGCGCAGTCCCTGGTGGTGAGCACAACGCCGGCGTTCGCCAGCCTGTGGCTGATACCTCGGCTCGGAGACTTTCATCGGTTGCACCCGGAGATCGACGTCAGGCTGCACAGCAGCAACGATGTGGTGGACCTGCGACGAGACGCCAGCATCGACCTGGCGATCCGCGCCCTGTTCAAGCCGGACCCACAGCTGTTCGAACAGCCTTTATTGGATGAGTACTTTGGCGTTTATTGCCGCCTCGGTTGGCAACCACCCGCGGCGGGCTCGCCTGTTGAGCTGATCGACGTGCCATGGCTGAGCAGCGCGAACGTCGCAGTCGACTGGCCTGCATGGTGTGCCAAGGCCGGTACCCTCGGCTGGCTGGAGCGCGCGCGTTTTCGGCGCTATGACGAAGAACAGCATGCCCTGCAAGCGGCGATCGCCGGGCACGGGCTGGTGCTCGCCAGCAATGTGCTGGTTGCTGAGGCTGTTGCGCGTGGGGAGCTGGTCGATTATCGCCCGGAGGTTCGCTTGGCGGGTGCACGGTATACCTTGGTGTGCGTGCCGGGGCGGGAGCGGCAAGTGGAGGTGCGGGCTTTTAGTCAGTGGTTGCTGGGGTGGAGTATTGGTTGAATCAGGTGCTTGAACAACACTGAATCAACCAATATGCGCCCTGTCTGGTTCAGGTATCTGCGTCTCGGATGACAGGACGCTCGGCGCTGCATGACACCTGAGCGGTTCTCCGGAAAGTGGATGACGGACCACAATTTCGAGTTCATCTAAGAAAGAGGTGGATCCGCCGCGAAATCCGTAGGGATATTGAGAAAGGAATGCCAAGCATCAACAGCGTCATGATGCCGCTGGGCAGCATCCTCCCAAAAAGGACCGGATACCTCTTTCGCAGAAACCAGCATCATCATTTTTATCGTTGCGGCATCCAGCTCTTTGAGAAGCTCATGGGATGTGGCCCTGAATTCTTCGAACGACGTCATTCCATTTACCTCGGGCGGTGCTCACCGCCATTGAGGAATAAACACTCCTCGATGAATGGAGTCCTCCGGGCGGCAGTAATTCAAAAGCGTCAGACCACCGGTAAATTCATTGCAAGGCGATACTCACTGCCTGCGGGAACCTCTAATCATTGGGCAGAAATCGATTGATGATCATCGAGACCGCTTGCACCGAATGTAACCACTGTGTGAAACCGGGGACATGCCAGTAAGCGCCGTCTTAAAGCGCAATGTCACGATTTCGGCTAATCTTTGATTTTCGGCAAGGAGCCAATCTAATGAATTTCAGAACCGCTTGGGCGTTTCTCGTAGCCACGTCAGTTTCAGGCTGTGGAACCATCAATACCACCTTCCGCGACGACATCATTGCAAGCAACAAGCTGGCTCGTTGGAACTCGCACTGCGACTCGGTGCCAAGAATCTATAGCGGTGCTATTTTTGATTACTGCACGCTTGATGCTGAACCTCGTCAAAGCACCGGCTTCGACGGACAGCCCTCCGCACCGCTAATTGCGCTGGATATGGGACTGTCTGGGCTCGCTGACACGCTTGTTTTGCCCTACACGATTTACTTACAAAACAAGCACGGGGCTATCCAAAAGGCGACTGTTGAATAGCTGTCCTTGACAGATATCGCACTTGTAAGCACTTAATCGTCCCGGGCTTAACTGGCTCCGCTTTTCATAAAAGGTCCAACGCAGAAAAAATCTGTCTCCCTTCCCCTTCACGAAATCAGCCCTCATACATGCACTTATGGACAAGTAATGGCCTTTCGAGACTGTTTCTTGGTCCACAGAAGACGACCGTTGATTCTTCCATCGGACCATGACTCGGTAACCAGAGCGCAATTGCCGCTCAGGTTCTCAACAAACGTCCTTGGATAACCTTCAGGCCTATCTCCACCCAGACGCATCCAATTTGGATCTGGCGAGGTCACGGATTGATAAGGCATGCAGGCAACCAGTGTGACCAGCGAGAGTGCCAAAACTACCTTTTTCATATAAGTCTCAATAAATTTAGCAACAGGCTAGATGCCATCTTCCGTAAAGGCGCCCAATGAGTGTCCGGGCAAAAAACGCGGAGTGTAGATTGATTGAATGCTTTCCCAGCGTGAGCCACGACGAGGACTTGCAGCAAGTGCCGCGATACAACCTACCTCAATCGGCGGAAACCAGAACGCTGGGGATAGACCGCAATTTGAGTTCACGTGTAATCGGACCGTCTCATGATCGTGGTCGGCCCCTGTTTTCCTTGCATCCGCAGCCCGCAAGACCATTGTCGCGAGCGACGATGATGATGAGAGGAAAGACTTCGACTTGAACTCATGCTCACTTTCCACCCCCCTGTAATGCCCCCCTGGTGATGCTCGCTCCCTTCGGGCTCGGCCAGTGAAGAAAGCACGGAAACGGCGCAAAGGGTTTAAATTGGACCAGGCCATATCCAAGCGTGCCTGCACCATCTCATTTTTTGCCTGGACGATCTGCCCCGCCAAACTTAGCGCCCTCCTTTTGAACTCTCTGTGAAGCGCCTGCTCCTCGGTCTCGTTTCCCTGTGGCTTAACCTTCATCTCGGAAAATGTGAAAAGCGTTTTGTCGCTGAGCACGTAAAACGTGCCGCGACATTTTTGTATATTGCCCTGAAAGATAAAATCGACCGAACAGAACGCATGTTCGTCCATGTCTACGTAGTACAGCGGCTCACCCAGGAGATTTCGAACTTTTCCGTCCTGATGAATCCGGCCCAAGGGCGCCCCATCGCTGCCATTGCCTTTGAAGACCAGGTAGCGGCCGTTCGTGTAGTTGTACGGCATTAGCGCTCCTAGTTTGCCCATTCGCGGCCCCCATCCATGACCCTTTCCCGCCACGCTATCAGAGAACGGGATAGAGGCCTTGCGCTTTTGAATCTGTCGCAAATCTTATGCGTATCAATAGGCGCCTGCATTCATTCCGTTAGCATCAGCGCTGCTGCAAGCTCTAAAGATAATTCTCTTCTGGTGCTTCGCGTTTAGCACTTGAAAAGCACATTGCACCGGGTACACCACCCTTCAGCTGCGCTCCGGTTCATTGGAAAACGGAAGGGAGCTTTTCATAACTGTATCCTTATAGAAGAGCTCGCAGGTTATCACTCACAGAGCGCTAACTTATAAGACTTGACCCGCAATACGTAGGTACGTGCCTTGAGCAGGGCTTCGTTTGATTGGTTGCGCTGGGAACCTCACCGTTGGCCGACTAACCTCTTCAGTCGTCCAGAGCCATCATCGACGTATGCAATTACGCCCAGAAACGCGGCGAGCTCACAGGCGAGCTGTTTCTGTTGATTGACTTTTTTCCCGACGACACGGCGAGCGATTAACAAGCGCCCGTTTTCATACTCGACATAATTACTGTAGGACGAGCGAAAAACAGCCGCGTGGCCGTCGGGCTTGAGCACTATTCGCAGCGGTGTACTTTTCGTTAGCCGATACCATCCGAGGAAAGCCACACCAGACGATCGCACAATCAGTGAAGCACGCTCGCTGATATCCCTGCCCAGTTGATATACCCAACACATCACAACAAGGCTTGCGAGGATGATGCCCGGCCATTGCCTCCCAGGTAACGACAGCCCGGTCGATAAGCTGATACAAAAGACTGCGGTGATGCCCCAGGGTGTCTGGCGAAGCAGTGGGACAAAGAGCAATCGACCGATGCCGATCTTCGGCCGGATGATGAAAACCTCGTTGGAGCCGAGTGATGTCATCCGTAATTTTCTATCGCAGTCTGGGCACGCAGCCATTCACTCACCAGCCTGAAGATCGATTTGGAGAACGGGAGTCTGCTGACTGTTTAGTCGCCAGGCTCTTCGTATGGAACCGAAGGTCTTCCAGAGCAACCGGTAAGTGCTGCAGCAAAAAAGTTACGAAAGCGACAACCCGCATGACCATGTCCTTGTACTCGATAAATCCAAAAAAAACCCGGCGCTATGGCCGGGCTTTTTGTGCACTCCTACGTACGCAAGAATGACAGGATGAATAGATGATGGCTTGTTGGCTCACCGGGAGTCAAACAGCTTTTGTGTGGTCGCAACGAACGTCAGGGACGCCTTGGCAACGCTCGGTCAGAACGAGGCATTCATAAGGATGGCCCTGGCTGTTCTGATGACGACGCAGTGACGTCCTGATCGTCTGACGCAGCTTTCGGAGGGATCCAATAGGCATCTCTCACCTCATCTAAAGCCCGCCATGGTTCAGTGCCGAACCTCGCATTTGGACAGTCCGACTCATGACTAAACATGAGATGTCTGTCCAGCTCGGACTGTTCCATGCCGCAGCTTTTGCATTTCACGATCTGATTCTGAAGGGCCCATTTTTCGTGCCAGGAGATGAGCTTTTCGAGGGGTGTCATTTTCCAACATTCCGTCAAAACCTGTACAAAAATATAATTTATGTATAGGTTTTTCGCTACCCCCATCTCTCTAAATCCCTCTCGTTGGCTGCGCTATGTCGACGGAAAACCCAGCGTACCGCAGCTCATAAGATGGATTGAGGAAGGGGAACTGATCGGAGAGATAAAGGGGGATGTGCACTAGGATTTGCAGAAACGGCTCGAAGTTCAGCCGATGGGAGTCGTCGTTCCGATTGACTCGATTGAGCAATGCCGTGTGACTCATCCCCATCAGGTTGGAGGGCCGATTAACACAGGAATATCGATAAAACCGTCCTTACGCCAGACCTTAAGCAACATATTGGAACCAATCGGCATCTTACCCATGGCAACTAAAAAATCGATGTCATCGTCTACGGATATTGCATCAATGCTCACTATCACATCCGCAAATCTCAGACCGGCTTTTTCAGCGTTCCCATTCGGCATAATCTTTTCTACGGAGGTACCTTTAAGTGGCATGCCGAGGCGCGCTGCTTTAACAGGATCAATGCTACTGATCGCGGCACCAATTCGCCCATGGCCAGCAGTGCTAAGGGGTGGACAATCTCTGCCGTTCAAAATCTGACTTATGGCAGTTTTCTTGCCCGCTCCCAAAGCCCGCCTTTCCGGCGAATCTGCTGCCAATAACTCCTCGCTACGAACATATGCCAGACGGAGGTATTCACAAGACTTCCCTTTATATTTCTCGGGTGTTTCTTGAGCTAATAACTGGGCAAACGATGTCTGTGGGAGACCAGAAACAAGGGACGTCGACCCAAAGCCAGACCCAATGCTAGGAGGCGGGCTAACAGTCGAGGCTTTTGGCTGAGGAGCCGTTACACCTGGCTGATGTGAGTTGGCTGATGGCTGCGTTCCAGTTCCATCGCTCGAGCGAGAGCGGGCGCTCGGTGGTAGTCGTGACTCAAGCTCTTTTGCAGCTTCAGGGTGCTTAGCGACATAGTCAACAGTTGCTGCCTGGTCGAAAGTGGTACCCGCTAGACAGCCCTGCTCTCGCTCAACCTGTTCTACCGACGCCAGCCGCCAACGGCCATGTTTTTGCACATAATCAGCGTGCTCACCTGTATACGAAATTGAGGACTCCGCATGTTCTCGTTGGAGGGCAAGCTCAGGACAGGATTGGCCGCGAAAGTTAGCTGGCGCCAGACCCACGCTTTCTGGCGTTTCGCTCGCGAAAGAAGCTTCCGCGATACTACCCGTGACCATCTCAACGACGCATCCAGAAAGATTGACTACAACTAACGATAACGCAGCGAACCTGACGGCCTTGTTCATATCTCGCCCATTAATGATGCTGATACGACATCATTGTCGAACAGCACCCCATTAGCAATACCGGTAGCGGCTTAGGTCCGAGATTGGTTGCTTGTCGAAATCCAGGCCTCCCGAGGGCTGCCCTGGCTGCAGTATATTTTAAGCAATAAAAAACCCGGCGCGGTGGCCGGGCTTTCTCTGCGGTGTCGCGCTTGAAAAGCTGAACACGTTGCCATGAAAACAGAGCCATTCCATATGGACTCTTTTTTACGCGGCCTCCCTCACCCGCTCCAGGACGCATATTACCTGATTTGGTCAAGTCACGACTCGACGCCAACGAAACACCTGTTCGAGTATCTCTCGACGATCTCATTGGCGAGGCCGAGGCAGATATCGCCAATGGCCGTTGAGTACGAAGTCGAGTGGGACCCGAAGGCGCTGAAAGAACTGCGAAAGCTCGACGGCACCATCCGCCTCCAGTTCTTGCGAAAGCTCCAGGAACAGCAAGCCGGGCCACGAGTGCCAGGCGATGCAATTCACAGCATGAAGGATTGCTACAAGATCAAATTGCGCGGTGCCGGCTATCGACTTGTGTATCGTGTTGAGGATGAACGGATTGTCATCCTGGTGTTGGCCGTCGGCAAGCGGGAACGAAGCAGCGTCTACGATTCGGCCAAGAATCGGGATCCACAAGGACAGGCCACGATTTGAAATAACTTACTTGCCTCTCACAATCATGGCCGCCCCCCGGTTTTCTTAGTTTTTACAGGCCACCTGCGGAGGCGCAGCAGGCGTCAACTTTTGGGGAATCACAATCGAAGTACCAGGCAAAGTGGTAACTTCGAGAACCGCTAACATGCAAATAAGCGCTTGCTCGCCATCTTTGCTTGGCCTGCTATCCACCCCTACCACAGCTTCGTAGTCTTTTCCTGGTTCCAGCTTGTAAACGAGCGCATGACCATCACAGGACCGGTAAGAGCTGCCATTGCCCGCAATGGTCGCGCCCCGGGTTGCAATTTGGAATGGCAAATCCGCCCTGACGCGATACTCGGTCACGACTTCTTTGTAAGCCCCTTCCCCCATCCGAATTGCAGGGATGTACTGGATAAGACTGGGCCAAACTCTTTTCGGTATGCCAATGCTCGCCGACTTCTGGGGATACTGCGGATAGTTGATGCTCGCCGTACCGTCCTGCCCGAAACGTCCGGCTTCAGCCATCTTATGCCGGGTGGCGGGAGCACAACTGCCGACGATGCTATCTCCATACACATCGGAGTTCGTGATAACACGAACACGCGCCATTCCCTCTGATTGAGTCGGCTCTTCGTATGGAACTGAAGGTATTCCAGCACAACCAGCAAGTGCTATAGAAAGAAAAGTTACGGAAGTGACAACCCGCATGACCATGTCCTTATGTGAAAGCAAAAAGGGGCTCACCTCTCGGTGAACCCCTTCTAGACCGCCCAGCAGAGCGGATTTTGTTTGGTAGGCGCGATTGGACTCGAACCAACGACCCCCACCATGTCAAGGTGGTGCTCTAACCAACTGAGCTACGTGCCTGCTGTGAGGCGGCATTCTACGGAATTCCAAAGGGGTGTCAACACCTTTTTTTTCACCTAACCCTATGAATATGCAAAATATTTAATTTCGTCGATGTCACGAAGATTCGGGGGTGGCTGGCGGCCGATTTTTATCTCGGGTAGGATCGCTGCATTCGTAAAAAATATAAAACAGAGGTTCCAGAATGGCGAACACACCGTACCCAGAGTCTTATTACGCCGCGTCGGCCAACCCGGCTCCTCCGCGCCCTGCCCTGCAGGATGACGTCGAGACGGATGTTTGCGTGATCGGCGCTGGCTACACCGGGCTGTCTTCTGCGCTGTTTTTGCTGGAGAACGGTTTCAAGGTCACGGTGCTTGAGGCGGCGAAAGTGGGCTTTGGGGCTTCGGGTCGTAACGGCGGGCAGATCGTCAACAGTTATAGCCGCGACATCGATGTGATCGAGCGCAGTGTCGGTCCTCAGCAGGCGCAGTTGCTGGGCAATATGGCGTTCGAGGGCGGACGGATCATTCGTGAGCGGGTGGCGAAGTATCAGATTCAATGTGATTTGAAGGACGGCGGCGTGTTCGCCGCCCTCACCGCTAAACAGATGGGCCACCTGGAGTCGCAGAAGCGTTTATGGGAGCGTTTCGGTCATACCCAGCTGGAGCTGCTGGATCAGCGGCGTATTCGCGAGGTGGTGGCTTGCGAGGCGTATGTGGGCGGTATGCTGGACATGAGCGGTGGGCATATTCATCCGCTCAACCTGGCATTGGGCGAAGCGGCGGCGGTGGAGTCCCTTGGCGGAGTGATTTATGAACAGTCGCCGGCGGTGCGCATCGAGCGTGGCGCCAGCCCGGTGGTGCATACGCCACAAGGCAAGGTCAGGGCCAAGTTCATTATCGTGGCGGGCAATGCCTACCTGGGCAATCTGGTGCCGGAGCTGGCGGCCAAGTCCATGCCTTGCGGTACCCAGGTAATCGCCACCGAGCCATTGGGCGATGAGTTGGCTCATAGTCTGCTGCCTCAGGATTATTGCGTCGAAGACTGCAACTACTTGCTCGATTACTACCGGCTGACGGGCGACAAGCGTCTGATCTTCGGGGGCGGAGTGGTGTATGGCGCGAGGGATCCGGCGAACATCGAGGCGATCATTCGGCCGAAGATGCTCAAGGCATTCCCGCAGCTCAAGGACGTGAAGATCGATTACGCCTGGACCGGAAATTTCCTGCTGACACTGTCGCGTCTTCCCCAGGTCGGGCGACTGGGGGATAACATTTATTATTCCCAGGGCTGCAGCGGCCATGGCGTGACGTACACGCACCTGGCGGGCAAGGTCCTGGCCGAGGCGCTGCGTGGTCAGGCTGAGCGTTTTGATGCGTTTGCGGACCTGCCGCACTATCCTTTCCCCGGCGGTCAGTTGTTGCGTACGCCGTTTGCGGCGATGGGTGCCTGGTATTACGGGTTGCGGGATAAATTGGGGTTCTGAAACTGCCAACAACAAGGGCTGCTTCGCAGCCCTGCGGGGATAAATCCCCTCGCCACAGCAAGCTCCCTCGCCACGGGCTTGGCCCAATATCATTTCGCCAAAAACAAAAAACCCCGGTCTTTCGACCAGGGTCTTTGCTATCGACTAGAAGTAGCTTTGCAGCTTTCTTCTTAGCTTCAAGGCGTTCAGTGGGCCTCGAAGCAGATATGGCGCAGCGGACGGGACTCGAACCCGCGACCCCCGGCGTGACAGGCCGGTATTCTAACCGACTGAACTACCGCTGCGTATCGCTATGGACTTGCGTCCAGTTAACTCGTCTGATCAAAACCCTTGGACTTCAATCTCGAATCAGGCGAACCTGCTTCGGAAAATATGGCGCAGCGGACGGGACTCGAACCCGCGACCCCCGGCGTGACAGGCCGGTATTCTAACCGACTGAACTACCGCTGCGCGTCGGTGGAGGCTTTTGACAGCTTCCATTTTGCTTTCGCAAAACTCTCGTAAAACATGGTGGGTGATGACGGGATCGAACCGCCGACATTCTGCTTGTAAGGCAGACGCTCTCCCAGCTGAGCTAATCACCCTTTGCTTCGTTGAGGCCGCGAAATTTACGCAGGTACCGAAGCTAAGTCAATAGCAGGGTTGAAGTTTTTTCAAAACAGTTTCAAACGGCACCTGCAACCACCCTCACTCATAAATCATTTTCTTGGTCATGCCACCGTCCACCACGAACTCCTGCCCCGTGACAAAACCGGCATTGCGCGACAACAGCCACGCCACCATCGCCGCCACATCCTCTACCGTGCCGACCCGGCCCGCGGGATGCTGGGCGTGATCGGCGTCGGTCAGCGGCTGTGCGCGACGTTGTGAGGGATCCCGCGCGTCGATCCAGCCAGGGCTGACGGCGTTGACCCGGATCTCCGGTCCCAAGCTGATTGCCAGGGCGTGGGTCAAGGCCAGCAGGCCGCCCTTGCTCGCCGCATAGGCTTCGGTGTCGGGCTCCGATTGCGCGGCGCGGGTCGAGGCCAGGTTGACGATGGCGCCGTTGTGCGCGCGCAGATACGGCGCGCAGTGCTTGGCCAGCAGCATCGGCCCGCCCAGGTTCACCGCCAGGACCCGATTCCAGTAAGCCAGGTCGAGGCTTTCCAGGGTGATGTTGTGCGGGTCGGCGATAGCCGCGTTGCACACCAGCGCGTCGAGCCGCCCGAACTGCCCGAGCACCTCGGCGATACCGGTGGCGACCTGCGCCTCGTCCGCCACGTCCATGGCGATGAACCAGGCATTGTCGCCCAAGGTCTTCGCCACCTTGGAACCGCGCTCGCGATCCAGGTCAGTCAGTACTACCTGCCAGCCTTCACAGATCAGCCAGGCAGCAATGCCCAGACCGATGCCCCGCGCGGCGCCCGTAACCAGTGCAACCCGGCCATGAGTGCCGCTCGGCGGCGTAGCCAGCTCAATCACAAGGCCGCCAACCCGCGGGTCAGGTCGGCTTGCAGGTCCGCGACGTCTTCCAGGCCGACCGCGACGCGGATCAGGCTGTCACGAATACCCGCCGACTCGCGTTCCTGAGGCGACAGGCGCCCGTGGGACGTGGTGCTCGGATGGGTGATGGTGGTTTTGCTGTCACCCAGGTTGGCCGTGATGGAAATCAATCGGGTCGCATCAATGAAGCGCCAGGCGCCCTCCTTGCCTCCCTTGACCTCGAAGCTCACCACCGCACCGAAACCGCGCTGCTGACGCAAGGCCAGGTCATGCTGCGGATGACTCTTGAGGCCGGCGTAATGCACTTTCTCGATACCGTCCTGCTGCTCCAGCCACTCGGCCAGGGCCTGGGCATTGGCGCAATGAGCCTTCATGCGCAGGCCGAGGGTTTCCAGGCCCTTGAGGAAGATCCAGGCATTGAACGGGCTGAGGGTCGGCCCGGCGGTACGCAGAAAGCCCACGACTTCTTTCATCTGCTCGCCACGACCAGCCACCACGCCCCCCATGCAACGGCCCTGGCCGTCGATGAACTTGGTCGCCGAATGCACCACCACGTCCGCGCCCAGCTTCAGCGGTTGCTGCAGTGCCGGGGTGCAGAAGCAGTTATCGACCACCAGCATAGCGCCCTTGGCGTGAGCGATTTCCGCCAACGCGGCGATGTCCACCAGCTCGGCCAGAGGGTTGGAAGGCGATTCGACGAAGAGCAGCTTGGTATTGGCCTTGATTGCCGCATCCCAACCGGACAGATCCGCCAGGGGCACGTAATCGACTTCCACGCCGAAACGCTTGAAGTACTTTTCGAACAGGCTGATGGTCGAACCGAAGACGCTGCGCGACACCAGCACGTGGTCGCCGGCGCTGCACAGGCTCATCACCACGGCCATGATCGCGGCCATGCCGGTGGCGGTCGCCACGGCTTGCTCGGCGCCTTCCAGGGCGGCGATACGCTCCTCGAACGCCCGCACGGTCGGGTTGGTGTAGCGCGAGTAGACGTTACCCGGCACCTCGCCAGCAAACCGCGCGGCAGCGTCGGCGGCCGTGCGAAACACGTAACTGGAGGTAAAGAACATCGGATCGCCATGCTCGGCTTCCGGTGTACGGTGCTGACCCGCGCGAACCGCCAGGGTATCGAACGCTACGCCTTCAAGGTCGCTGTCCAGCCGACCGGCATCCCAATCCTGACTCATGCTGCCACTCCTTAATCGGTTAAACGCAAACCGGCCCCTCGGGGCCGGTTCGTACTCAGTTGTTGTACAGATCGATGATCGCACTGACCGCCTGGGTCTTGGCCTTGGACGCATCGTTACGCGCGTTCTCGATCTTGTTCAAGTACGCATCGTCGATATCGCCGGTGACGTACTTGCCATCGAATACCGCGCAATCGAACTGTTCGATCTTGATCTTGCCGCCGCCCACCGCTTCGATCAGGTCCGGCAGGTCCTGGTAGATCAGCCAGTCGGCGCCGATCAGGTCGGCCACGTCCTGGGTGGTGCGGTTATGAGCGATCAGCTCGTGGGCACTCGGCATATCGATGCCGTAGACGTTCGGGTAGCGCACAGCCGGGGCCGCGGAGCAGAAATATACGTTCTTGGCACCGGCTTCACGGGCCATCTGGATGATCTGCTTGCAGGTGGTGCCACGGACGATGGAATCGTCCACCAGCATCACGTTCTTGCCGCGGAACTCCAGCTCGATGGCGTTGAGCTTCTGGCGTACGGATTTTTTCCGTGCGGCCTGGCCCGGCATGATGAAGGTCCGGCCGATGTAGCGGTTCTTCACGAAGCCTTCGCGGAACTTGACGCCCAGGTGGTTCGCCAGCTCCAGGGCGGCGGTGCGGCTGGTGTCCGGGATCGGGATGACCACGTCGATGTCGTGTTCCGGACGCTCGCGCAGGATCTTGTCGGCGAGTTTCTCGCCCATGCGCAGGCGCGCCTTGTAGACCGAGATACCGTCGATGATCGAGTCCGGACGCGCCAGGTAGACGTGTTCGAAGATGCACGGGGTCAGGGACGGGTTGGTCGCGCACTGACGGGTGTGCAGCTTGCCGTCTTCCGTGATGTAGACCGCTTCGCCCGGGGCCAGGTCGCGAATCAGGGTGAAGCCCAGCACGTCCAGGGACACGCTTTCGGAAGCGATCATGTACTCGACGCCTTCGTCGGTGTGACGCTGGCCGAACACGATCGGGCGGATGCCATGGGGATCGCGGAAACCGACGATGCCGTAGCCGGTGATCATCGCCACCACCGCATAGCCACCCACGCAACGGTTGTGCACGTCGGTCACGGCGGCGAACACGTCTTCTTCGGTAGGCTGCAGCTTGCCACGCTGGGCCAGCTCGTGGGCAAACACGTTGAGCATCACTTCCGAGTCGGAACTGGTGTTGACGTGGCGCAAGTCAGATTCGTAGATCTCCTTGGCCAGTTGCTCGACGTTGGTCAGGTTGCCGTTGTGCGCCAGGGTGATGCCGTAAGGCGAGTTGACGTAGAACGGCTGAGCTTCAGCCGACGTCGAGCTGCCCGCGGTCGGGTAGCGCACGTGGCCGATACCCATGTGACCGACCAGGCGCTGCATGTGACGCTGGTGGAACACGTCACGCACCAGGCCGTTGTCCTTGCGCAGGAATAACCGGCCGTCATGGCTGGTCACGATACCGGCAGCGTCCTGGCCGCGGTGCTGGAGCACGGTTAGCGCGTCATACAGCGCCTGATTGACGTTCGACTTACCGACGATACCGACGATGCCACACATGCGACGCAACCCCTACTTAATGGATCTGAACTGAACAACACTCACTGCGGCGTTTTGGCCGTCGGCAAGAGGTGTTCCTTGAACGGTATTTCAGCGGGTACGCTGATACCGCTGGCAAGCCACTGACTGCTCCAACCCAGGATCAGGTTTTTGGACCAGTCTGCGACCAATAGAAATTGTGGCACGAGCCGGGACTCCTGCCACCACGTATCCTGCTGCACCGGCCCCAGGCTCAAGAGCCCGACGGCCACGACCACCAGCAACGCGCCGCGCGCCGCGCCAAAGGCCATGCCCAGGAACCGATCCGTCCCGGAAAGCCCGGTGACGCGAATCAGTTCGCCGATCAGATAATTGATCATTGCGCCAACCAGCAAGGTGGCGATAAACAAGATGGCACAGCCCGCGATCACGCGGGCCGAGGGAGTTTCGATGTATCCGGCGAGGTACTGGGACAGCGAACCACCAAACATCCAGGCTACGACTCCCGCGATGATCCAGGTCAGCAGCGAGAGGGCTTCCTTGACGAAGCCGCGGCTCAGACTGATCAATGCGGAGATGGCGACGATCGCAACGATCGCCCAGTCAACCCAGGTAAATGGCACGGTGCAGCCTACATACGGATAAGGCGGCGCATTTTAGCAGAGCCCAGGGCTGTCGGTAAGCTGCGTGATTCAAATCAGCTAAATCGCCGTCAACCACGCTCTGGCTGGAAGCGCACGACGAACCCCTTGAGGTTTTGCTGGCGGCTGAGCAGGTCACGCAGGCGGTCGGCTTCGGCGCGCTCGATCAGCGGACCGACAAACACCCGATTCTTGCCATCGGCGGAACGGATGTAGGCGTTATAGCCCTGGCTGCGCAAGGTTTTCTGCAAGTTCTCGGCACTTTCGCGACTGGTCAGGCTGGCCAACTGCACCGACCAACTGACCGACAGGCCATTGGCATCCACACGACTCTGGGTCGTGTCCGGCTTGGCCGGAGCGGCGGTGATCGGCTGGCTCGGCGCCGGCTTGATCGCCGGTGCCGCTGGAACAGGCACGGGGGCGACAGCCGGTTTGCTCGGTGCGGCGGGAGCCGGCGTGGCAGGCGCCGATGCAATCGGCGTGGAAGGTGCGGCGGGTTGCTCAGCCAGTTCCTCGTCGCTTGGCACCGGTTCCTGAGGCAACGCCTGGGGCTCAGGCACGGCCACCGGCTCGACCTGCACAGGCGGCACCGAAGGCGCCTGGGGCGCGGCTGGGGCGTCGACCGTGACCTGGCGCTGCTCGTCCTGGCGGGAAAACAGCATCGGCAGGAAAATCACCGCCAGGGCCACCAACACCAGGGCCCCGACCATGCGCTGCTTGTACGCCTTATCCAGCAATGCCATCTGCAGCTTCCTCCGTGGAGTGCCGGGCCAACCATTGAAGGGCCTCGGCAACACAAAAAAATGATCCGAACAGCAGGATTTCATCATCAGCCGTCGCCAGGGCGCACTGCCCTTCCAGGGCGGCGGCCACACTGGCATAGGCTTGCACCGGAGCACCGTGACGCTGCAAGGCCCCCTGCAGCTCAGCCGCCGTACGCGAGCGCGGCGAATCCAGTGGCGTTACCGCCCAGTGCTGGACACTATCATCCAACGCCTCGACAACGCCATCCAGATCCTTATCGGCCAGCAGCCCGAACACCGCCAGGCGCCGCCCTGCCACGGGCCGCCGCGCCAGGCGCTCGGCCAGGTACTGCGCCGCATGGGGGTTATGGCCAACGTCCAGCAACAGGTTCAAGCGTTTGCCTTGCCAATCGAACTGACGGCGGTCGAGGCGACCGACCACATGGGTCGCCTGCAGCGCCTGGACGATTTGCCCGGCTTCCCAGGGCAAGCCCAGCAACAAGTAGGCCTGGAGCGCCAGCGCGGCGTTTTCCATCGGCAGGTCCAGCTGCGGCAGGTCGCGCAACTCCACCGGATTGCCGCGCAGGTCGCTGCCGCGCCATTGCCAATGCTGCTCGGTCATCGCCAGGTCGAAATCCCGACCCCGCAGAAAGAACGGGCAGCTCAGTTCGCGGACCTTGTCCAGCAATGGCTGAGGAGGATTGAGATCGCCACAGAGCGCAGGCGCGCCCTGGCGGAAGATGCCGGCCTTCTCGAAGGCCACGGATTCGCGGGTATCGCCCAGGTAATCGGCATGGTCCACGCCAATGCTGGTGACCAGTGCAATGTCGGCGTCCACCAGGTTGACCGTATCCAGCCGTCCGCCCAGGCCGACTTCCAGCACAACCGCATCGAGACCGGCACGGGCAAACAACCAGAACGCCGCCAGGGTGCCCATCTCGAAATACGTAAGGGTTGTATCGCCTCGCCCGGCTTCCACCGCGGCAAAGGCTTCGCACAGCTGGGCGTCAGTGGCTTCGACGCCGTTCACTTGCACCCGCTCGTTGTAGCGCAGCAGGTGCGGCGAGCTGTAGACACCGACGCTCAGCCCCTGGGCCCGCAGCAGCGAGGCCAGGAAGGCGCAGGTGGAACCCTTGCCGTTGGTGCCAGTGACAGTGATGACCCGGGGCGCCGGCTTGGCCAGTCCCATGCGGGACGCTACCGTTTGCGAGCGCTCCAGCCCCATGTCGATGGCCGATGGATGCAACTGCTCGAGGTAGGCAAGCCAGTCGCCCAGGGTGCGTTGGGTCATAGCCCGGCAGGCACTGGCGGAACCACGATCGGCTCGACCGGTGCGGCGACGAATGTCGGCGTCGGCAGGCCCATCAGTTGCGCCAGCAGATTGCCCAGGCGCGGACGCAGCTCCTGGCGATGGATGATCATGTCGATGGCGCCGTGTTCCAGCAGGAACTCGCTGCGCTGGAAGCCTTCCGGCAGCTTTTCACGCACGGTCTGCTCGATCACACGCGGGCCGGCAAAGCCGATCAGCGCTTTCGGCTCGCCGACGATGACGTCGCCCAGCATGGCCAGGCTCGCGGAAACACCGCCGTAGACCGGGTCGGTCAGCACCGAGATGAACGGAATGCCTTCTTCACGCAGACGCGCCAGCACCGCGGAGGTCTTGGCCATTTGCATCAGGGAGATCAGCGCTTCCTGCATCCGCGCACCGCCGGAAGCGGCGAAGCAGATCATCGGGCAACGGTTTTCCAGGGCATGGTTGGCGGCGCGAACGAAACGCTCGCCGACGATGGCGCCCATGGAACCGCCCATGAAGGAGAATTCGAAGGCCGAAACCACCACCGGCATGCCCAGCAAGGTGCCGCTCATGGACACCAGGGCGTCTTTTTCACCGGTCTGCTTCTGGGCAGCGGTCAGGCGATCCTTGTATTTCTTGCCGTCGCGGAATTTCAGGCGGTCCACCGGCTCCAGGTCGGCACCCAGCTCCACACGGCCTTCCGCGTCCAGGAAAATATCGATACGGGCACGCGCGCCGATGCGCATGTGGTGGTTGCACTTGGGGCAAACGTCCAGGGTCTTTTCCAGCTCGGGACGGTACAGCACCGCCTCGCAGGATGGACATTTGTGCCAAAGACCTTCAGGCACCGAGCTTTTCTTCACCTCGGAACGCATGATCGAAGGGATCAGTTTGTCTACCAACCAGTTGCTCATGCTTTCTTTCTCCAGTACCGGCGGCCCGAACGCTCTGGTTCGCGGCCCCGCGTATGCCCTTGAGCTAAATTCATTGTGCGGCGAGGGTCGAACGGCCACCACGGTCAGCGCGAAACATGACCTGCGTGCAGCCCAATCCCCTCAGCCATCCCGGCAACCGCTGCACTGCGGTTGCCCCTACGCTATCGGCCCACCCGGAGGCGGTGCCTGCCTGCTTTGTACAGTGCAGGTATGGACGGCGGCAGTCTGCCAGCCGTCACATTGACTACTGGCTGTTGCGAACAGCAGCCATGAACGCACGAATCTTTGCCGGATCCTTGATGCCCTTGCCCTGCTCCACCCCGCCGCTCACATCCACCGCATAGGGGCGAACCTGGCGAATGGCCGCGGCGACGTTTTCCGCCGTCAGCCCGCCGGCCAGGACGATCGGCTTGCTCAGGCCTTGTGGCACCAGCGACCAGTCGAACGCTTCGCCGGTACCGCCGGGCACGCCTTCCACATAGGTGTCCAGCAAGATACCGCTGGCACCGGCAAAGGCTTCGCAACCGGCGGCGATGTCGTCACCGGCCTTGACCCGCAACGCCTTGATGTACGGACGATGCCAGCCTTCGCAATCGGCCGGGGTTTCGTCGCCATGGAACTGCAACAAGCCCAGCGGCACCGCATCGAGGATCTCGCCCAGCTCGCAACGACTGGCATTGACGAACAGCCCTACGGGCGTCACGAACGGCGGCAAGGCCTGGACGATCGCCCGCGCCTGCTGCACCGTCACCGCCCGCGGGCTCTTGGCGTAGAACACCAGCCCGATGGCATCGGCCCCGGCCTCGACCGCCGCCAACGCGTCCTCGACGCGGGTGATCCCGCAAATCTTGCTGCGAACGACGGGCATGGTGGCTAAAACCTCAGGCAATTGCGTGAAAGTCCCGGATGGTAACAAATGCTGCGGAGGGCGTCAGCCGTCGAGTTCCGAGAAGCCGGTGAGGAAATGTGGCCCGATGTAACGCTCCGGCAGCTCGAATTCATCGCGATACTCGACCTGTACCAGGTACAGGCCAAACGGATGCGCCGTGACACCACCGGAACGGCGGATGCGACTGTCGAGCACTTCCTTGACCCACTCCACCGGCCGCTCGCCGGCGCCAATGGTCATCAGCACGCCGGCAATGTTGCGCACCATGTGATGCAGGAAGGCGCTGGCGCGGATGTCGAGCACGATCATCTTGCCGTGCCGGGTCACGCGCAGGTGATGCAGCTCCTTGATCGGCGACTTGGCCTGGCACTGGCCCGCACGGAATGCGCTGAAATCGTGGACACCGACCAGGTATTGCGCGGCCTCGGCCATGCGCTCGACGTCCAGCGGGCGGTGGTTCCAGGTGATTTCTTCGTTCAGGTGCGCCGGACGGATCTGATCGTTGTAGATCACGTAGCGATAACGCCGGGCGATGGCCTTGAAGCGGGCATGGAAATGCGCCGGCATCACCTTGGCCCAACTGACGCTGACGTCATGGGGCAAGTTGATGTTGGCGCCCATGACCCAGGCTTTCATCGAGCGCTCGACCTGGGTGTCGAAATGCACCACCTGGCCGCAGGCATGCACGCCGGCATCGGTCCGGCCGGCGCAATGCAGCGACACGGGCGAGTCGGCGACTTTGGACAGCGCGTTTTCGAGGGTTTCCTGCACCGTCAATACACCGGACGCCTGGCGCTGCCAGCCACGGTAGCGCGAGCCTTTGTATTCAACGCCCAAGGCGATCCGGAAAAAGCCGTCGGCCGCCATTTCGGCGGCCGGGTTGTCTATGTTTGCCAAGGAATTACAGCCTGCTGAGTACGCAAAGGCGGGCATTATAAGGCCGGCGGGGCGGGATGCCAGTGTAACCGGTGGTCCTGGGTTGGTTCGACGGGGCGCCATCGCGAGCAAGCTCGGCCCCCACAAGGGCTTGCACCCAGATCCCTGTGGGGGCAGATCCCTGTGGGAGCCGAGCTTGCTCGCGATGAAGCCAGCCCAGTCACCATAACGCCCGCTGCAAACAAAAACGGCAGCCTCACCGGCTGCCGTTTTGCCTAACTACTGACTTACACCAAACGCGACAACATCTCCTGCGCTTCGCTCTTCTGGGTCGCATCGCCTTCGCTGAGGACTTCGCCGAGGATGTCGCGGGCGCCGTCGTGGTCGCCCATGTCGATGTAGGCCTGGGCCAGATCGAGCTTGGTCGCCACCTCGTCGGTACCGCTGAGGAAGTCGAAGTCGGGCTCGTCTTCAGCACCAACCAGGGCATCTTCAGCGGTGAAGGTCGGCTGGGCCAGGCTGTCGGACAGGCGATCCAGTTCGGCGTTTACATCGTCCAGCTCGGATTCAAAGGCATCCTTTGGCCGGTCATGGGCATCCATCTCGTCGGCAAGGGACAGGTCAAAATCTGCCGGCAGCTCGAGATCGTCGGCCGGCGCATCGTCCAGGGCCGGCATTTCGGTTGCTGGAACGTCCAGGCCCTTGAGATCGTCACCCAGGTCCAGCAGGAAGTCTTCATCATCGAGCGCCGCGACCGGGGTCGGCGCGTCGGCACCCAGGTCCAGGTCGAATTCCGACAGGTCGTCCAGGCTTTCCTTGGCTTCAGTCTGCTGCTTGAGCACCGACTCGAAACTCAGGTCGTCGTCTTCCGGGAATGCGTCCAGCTCGGCGACAGGCTCCGGCGCTGGCGCGACCGGAGCTTCCAGGTCATCCAGGCTCAGGTCGAAGGCGCTGTCCAGTTCCTCGTCGGTGGGCGACTTGTCTTCCAGCAGATCCTTGACGTACTGCGCGTCCAGCTCCGCAGCCACTGCCGCCGCGGCCAGGCCGGCGGCGGTAGCGACCACCATGGCCGGGAAACGGCTTTTCAGCTGTTCGACCTGGGCGAAGTTGTCGCCATTGGCCACCAGTTGGCGCTCCTGGGCGACAAAGGCGTCGCGGTCGCCCTGCTGACCGTAGACTTCCATCAATTTCAGGCGCAGGTCGCTTCGCTGGGGTTCGGCCTTGATGCCCTGCTCGAGCAGGTCAGCGGCCTGGTTCAAGCGACCTCGGTCCATATGGGACTGGGCCTGGGGCAGCACGTCGTCGAAGCGATCGGCGGCCGGAGCCACCAATGGCGCGGCGATAGGCGGCGTGACCACCACAGGCGCGACCACCGGGGCCGGCTTGGGTGCTGGCGCGGGGGCCGGCGCGGGTTTTGGCTCAAGCTTTACGCTAGGTGGTGGAACATCAATGCCCTCGAAGCTGCTCGGGGGCAGATCGAACTCCGGGGAGAAGTCAGCCTCCTCCTCGAGGGCTCGGGCCATGCGCAAGTGTTTTTCCGCTTCCTGCTGGGCCTTGCGTCGACGGGCGAGCAACAACAGCAGCAACAGTAAAAGCAGCGCGCCACCGCCAATCAACCCCAACAGGATCGGGTTGGTCAGCAGGTCATTGTATTTTTGCTCGTTGGACGCGGCAGGCGTCGGCTCGACCGGTGTGGCAGGTGGCGTCGCTTCCGGGGTCGCTTCTGGCGCAGGTGCGGCAGCAGGTGCAGTCGCCGGGGCCTGTGCCGCCGGCGCTGGAGTCAGCTCCGCGGACATCGCCGCAGGCGCCTCGCCAGCAGGCGGAACCGCGGCACCTTCGGCCTGCATCTTGGCCAGTTGATTGTTCTTCAGCTCGATCAGGCGCTGCAGTTTGTCCAGTTGGCTCTGCAGATCCGCCATGCGGCTTTTCAGTTCTTCGTTATCCCGGCGAGCCGAATCGAGGCTTTCCTGGGTAACCGCAAGCTTGTTGGTCAGCGCCTGGGCATCGCCAGCAGCGCCCTTGCCCTTGCCACCCGCTTTCGCCGAATCGGCCGACACCAGGCTCAAGTTGTCGCGACCGGCCGCCTGTGCCGGCGCGCCTTCGCCACGGCCACGCCTGGTGGCATCCAGTTGCTGCTTGCCAGCACCCGCCACGGCACGACGCCCCGAGCGCCAGGCGGCGTTCTGCGCAGCCACTTCGGCGATGGCCTGGGGCTGTGGCAGCGCCGTGCTCTGCACCGGGTCCGGCAGGCGCAACACCTGGCCGGTCTTGAGCAGGTTGATGTTGCCGTTGATGAACGCGTTAGGGTTCAACGCCTGGATCGCCAGCATGGTTTGCTGGACCGACCCACCGTTGCGCACCTTGGCGGCGATTTCCCACAGGGTATCGCGCGGCGTGGTGGTGTATTGGGAAGGCTTGGTGGCCCCGGTGACTGGCGTGGCCACGACCTGGGGTGGTTTCGCCCGGGCCGCGTCGGCGGCCTGTGGCGAGAATTTGGAGGGATCGAGCAATACGCTGTAGTCGCGCAGCAGACGGCCGTTGGGCCACATCACCTGCACCAGGAACTTGACCATGGGCTCGGACAGCGGGCGGCTGGACGTGACCCGCAGGACACTCTTGCCGTTGGCGTTGATCACCGGGGTGAAGCTCAGGTCATTGAGAAAGGCCTGGCGGTCGACCCCGGCCTTGGCGAAGTCGTCGGGCGAGGCCAGGCTCGGCACGACTTCGGCGGCGGTCAGTTGCTGGACGTCGAGCAACTCGATCTCGGCGACCAGGGGCTGGTTCGGCGTCGACTTCAGGGTCAATTCCCCGAGCCCGAGCGCTTGCGCCATACCGGAGGACAGCGCCGAGGCGGCCGCTATTGCTAACACCAGTTTGCGAACTTGAACCATAGCCTCTTCCTTTGTTTGAACATTCCTCGGCCAGCGAGAAGGTATTGATGCCGCTGCCGTAAGGCATTGCGCGCAGCCCCGAAGCGACGGTGCGCGCGATCATTTCACTCATGCCCCGGGAAAGTCCCCCAGAGGGATGTTCGCCTTCAGCATTCCGGCCAAGCATAGCGCCCAGCTAGAATCATTCGACAAATTGATGCCAAGTATCTTTTACAGCAAGTCTTTTATCAACAACTCAGCCACCTGCACGGCATTGAGTGCCGCGCCCTTGCGCACGTTATCTGACGTCAGCCACATATTCAGTTCCGTCGGATCGTCGATCCCACCGCGTACACGACCAACGTAGACCACATCCTGCCCCACCGCATCACCCACCGCAGTCGGGTAGTCGCCCGCCTCCACCAGTTCGATACCGGGCGCCGCTTCCAGGGCCGCGTTGACCTTGGCCAGGTCGACGGTGTTCGCAGACTGCACGGTCACGCTAAAGCTATCGCCAAAAAACACCGGGGCTTGAATGCAAGTGACGGAAATCTTTAACAAAGGTTGATTCAGCACCTGGCGCAACTCACGAACCAGACGCTTTTCCAGCGACGTATGGCCCTGCTCGTCCGGAGCGCCGACCTGGGCCAGCAGGTTGAACGCCATCTGCCGGTCAAAGAACTTCGGTTCCAGCGGACGGGCGTTGAGCAGCTCGGCGGTCTGGCGCGCCAGCTCGCTCACGGCCACGCGGCCCTGGGCCGACACCGCGAGGCTGGCGGTCAGGCTGATGCGTTGCAGATCGAGGCACTCGCGCAGTGGCGCCAGCACGACCGCCAGGGCCGTGGCCGATGCGCTGGGGCTGCTGACCTGCAACGGCTTGCCCAAGCCGGCCAGGACCTGGGCGTTGGCTTCCGGCACGATCTGTGGCGCCTGCTCGGGCGGCAAGGCCCCGGACAAGTCGATCAGCGCACAGCCGGCCGCCGTGGCCCGCGGGGCGAAACTCAGGGTCACCGCCGGGCCGGCGGCGAAGAACACCAGTTGGACTTTACTGAAGTCGAACTCGTCGACCTCACGCACCCGCACGTTTTTGCCGCGAAACATCACCGAGCTGCCTGCCGATTCGCTGCTGGCCAGCAGGTGCAGGTTGCCGACCGGGAAGTCCCGCTCTTCGAGAATCTGGACGAGGGTTTCGCCGACAGTACCGGTGGCGCCGATCACGGCAATATCAAAGGACTGGCTCATGGGTCTACCTCAGGTAAAACGTGGGGAGCGGCACTTTACCGGGTGGTGGGTACGCAGGCAATTGGCTAGGGAGTTGCAGTACCTGGACTGGCCCCATCGCGAGCAAGCTCGCTCCCACAGGTTTTGCGGTCACTGAAAATCCTGTGTGGGAGCGAGCTTGCTCGCGATGAGGCCAGCCCTGACACACAACCGTCTCCCAATAAAAAACCCGCGCCTCTCACAAGGCACGGGTTCTTTCACAACAACAGTCGATCAACGCTCGAGCAGGATCCGCAGCATGCGGCGCAGCGGTTCGGCCGCGCCCCACAGCAGCTGGTCGCCGACGGTGAAGGCACCGACGAACTGCGACCCCATGTTCAATTTGCGCAGACGGCCCACCGGTACATTCAGGGTGCCGGTGACCTTGGTCGGGCTCAGCTCCTGCATGCTGGTTTCGCGATTGTTCGGCACCAGCTTGACCCAAGGGTTGTGCTGGCTGATCAATCCTTCGATGTCGGCGATCGGCACGTCTTTGTTCAGCTTGATGGTCAGCGCCTGGCTGTGGCAGCGCATGGCACCGATGCGCACGCAGATGCCGTCCACCGGGATCGGGCTCTTGAAGCGACCGAGGATCTTGTTGGTTTCGGCCTGGGCCTTCCACTCTTCCCGGCTCTGGCCGTTGGGCAGTTCCTTATCGATCCAGGGGATCAGGCTGCCGGCCAGCGGTACGCCAAAGTTCTCGGTCGGATAGGCATCGCTGCGCATCGCCTCGGCGACCTTGCGGTCGATGTCGAGGATGGCACTGGCCGGGTTGGCCAGGTCATCGGCGACGGCGGCGTGGGTGGCGCCCATCTGCTTGATCAGCTCACGCATGTTCTGCGCGCCGGCACCGGACGCGGCCTGGTAGGTCATGGCGCTCATCCACTCCACCAGACCGGCTTCGAACAGGCCGCCCAGGCCCATCAGCATCAGGCTGACGGTGCAGTTGCCGCCGATGTAGTTCTTGGTGCCCGCGTCCAGCTGCTGGTCGATGACCTTGCGGTTGACCGGGTCGAGGATGATCACCGCGTCGTCCTGCATGCGCAGGCTGGAGGCGGCGTCGATCCAGTAACCCTGCCAGCCGGCTTCACGCAGCTTGGGGAACACTTCGCTGGTGTAGTCGCCACCCTGGCAAGTCAGGATCACGTCGAGGGTCTTGAGCTCTTCGATGCTGTAGGCATCCTTGAGCGCACCGGTGTCCTTGCCCACGGACGGGCCCTGGCCACCGACATTGGAAGTGGTGAAAAACACCGGCTCAATGAGATCGAAATCCTGCTCTTCCAGCATTCGCTGCATGAGCACGGAACCGACCATGCCGCGCCAACCGATCAGACCTACACGTTTCATCGCAACTACACCTATACAAAAGTGGGCCACCGTCGAAGCGGTGGGCCCGAAAGATTACAGATTCCGCAGCGCGGCGACTACTGCATCGCCCATTTGCTGCGTACCGACTTTGGTACAACCTTGCGACCAGATATCACCGGTGCGCAAGCCTTGGTCCAGGACCACGCTGACGGCTTTTTCGATCGCGTCGGCGGCATCGTTCAAGTTGAAGCTGTAGCGCAGCATCATCGACACCGACAGGATGGTCGCCAATGGGTTGGCAATGCCCTGCCCGGCGATGTCCGGCGCCGAACCGTGGCATGGCTCGTACATGCCCTTGTTGTTGGCGTCCAGGGAGGCCGACGGCAGCATGCCGATGGAGCCGGTGAGCATCGACGCTTCGTCGGACAGGATGTCGCCGAACATGTTGTCGGTGACGATCACGTCGAACTGCTTGGGCGCACGCACCAGTTGCATGGCGGCGTTGTCGACGTACATGTGGCTCAGCTCGACGTCCGGGTAATCCTTGGCCACCTGCTCGACCACTTCACGCCACAGTTGGCTGGAAGCCAGCACGTTGGCCTTGTCCACCGAGCACAGCTTCTTGCCACGCACGCGGGCCATGTCGAAGCCGACCCGGGCGATACGGCGGATTTCACTCTCGCTGTACGGCAGGGTGTCGTAGGCCTGGCGCTCGCCATTATCCAGCTCACGGGTGCCACGCGGGGCGCCGAAGTAGATACCGCCGGTCAGCTCACGCACGATGAGGATGTCCAGGCCCGAGACGATTTCCGGCTTCAGGCTCGACGCATCGGCCAGTTGCGGATAAAGAATCGCCGGACGCAGGTTGCCGAACAGGCCCAGTTGCGCGCGAATCTTCAGCAGGCCACGCTCAGGGCGGATGTCGCGTTCGATCTTGTCCCATTTCGGGCCGCCCACGGCGCCCAGCAGCACGGCATCGGCGGCACGGGCACGGTCCAGGGTTTCGTCGGCCAGGGGCACGCCGTGCTTGTCGATGGCGGCGCCGCCGATCACGTCGTGGCTGAGTTCGAAGCCCAGGCCGTACTTGTCGTTCGCCAGTTCCAGGACCTTGACCGCCTCGGCCATGATTTCCGGGCCGATGCCATCACCTGGGAGAATCAGAATCTGCTTGCTCATGCTTTCCTCGTTTGCTCTGTCGACACCGGCCTGGGTTGCGCACCCAAGGCCAGGCCGGGAAAAATGCTATCGCTCGGCCCACAGCACCAGTACATCTGTACTGAACGAACCATCGGCCTCAATCTCAAAATATTCTCGCACTTCATCGCCCATCGAACGCTGCAGCTGGAGAATCGCCCCGCGCATCACCTCGGGTGTCCGCATGCGTTCGACCCAGGAGTGGTACTCCAGGCGCAGGCGCTGGCGCGAGGTGCTGCGGGTGTGCAACCCCGCTTCGCTGACCTGGCGCAACCACTCGTCGGCCGAATAATCGCGCACATGGCTGGTGTCACGCAGCACTTCGATGCTTTGCAGGTAGGTGTCCAGCAACGGCGTACCCGGCGACAGGATGTCGATGAACGCCATCGCCCCGCCCGGCTTGAGCACCCGTCGCACTTCCCGCAACGCCAGGCCCAGGTCGCTCCAATGATGCGCCGAATAACGGCTGAACACGAAGTCGAACTCAGCGTCGGCGAACGGCAGGCGCTCGGCGGCGCCCCGTACCGTGCTGATGTTGTCCAGGCCACGCTCGGCCGCTGCTGCGGTCACAACGTCCAGCATCTGTTGGGACAGATCGTAGGCCACCACTTCACCGGCCAGCGGCGCCACGTGGAAACTCACATGACCGGCGCCACAGCCCAGGTCCAGCACACGGGCATCGCCACGACCGGCCAACGCAGCCTGTAGCAGCGCGAACTCAGCACCCTGGGCGTGCACGGCACTGCTCAGATAGGCCGAAGCCTGTTCACCGAATTGCTTTTGTACAACCTGACTGTGGGCGGTGTTGGTCATGGGATGTCCTTGTGGTATTTGATTGCCTGGGCGGCCCCCATCGCGAGCAAGCTCGCTCCCACAGGGGATTTGGGTGCTCACAAAACACCTGTGGGAGCGAGCTTGCTCGCGATGAAGCCGGTACTGCCTACATCAATCCATCAAGCATCGCGAAACAACCAAGGCTGGCTCGCCCGGTGCCTGGCCTCGAACGCGGCAATCGCCTCGCCGTCCTGCAGCGTCAAGCCGATGTCATCCAGGCCGTTGAGCAGGCAGTGCTTGCGGAACGCATCGATCTCGAAACCCAGCACCTTGCCGTCGGGACGGGTCACCGTCTGGGCGGCCAGGTCGATCTGCAGTTGATAGCCAGGGTTGGCCTCGACCTGCTGGAACAGCTCATCCACGTCAGCATCGCTGAGGATGATCGGCAGCAAGCCGTTCTTGAAGCTGTTGTTGAAGAAGATATCGGCATAGCTCGGCGCGATGATGCTGCGGAAACCGTACTCTTCCAGGGCCCATGGCGCGTGCTCGCGGCTAGAACCGCAGCCGAAGTTCTCCCGGGCCAGCAACACGCTGGCGCCTTGATAACGCTCGGCGTTGAGCACGAAATCCTTGTTCAACGGCCGCTTGGAGTTGTCCTGGTACGGCTGGCCGACATCCAGGTAGCGCCATTCGTCGAACAGGTTCGGGCCGAAACCGGTGCGCTTGATGGACTTCAGGAATTGCTTGGGAATGATCTGGTCGGTGTCGACGTTGGCGCGATCCAAAGGCGCGACAAGACCGGTGTGCTGGGTAAAAGCTTTCATGCTGCGCTCCTTCAGATCAATTCGCGGACGTCGACGAAACGGCCGTTGACGGCTGCCGCGGCGGCCATGGCCGGGCTCACCAGGTGCGTACGGCCACCGGCGCCCTGACGGCCTTCGAAGTTACGGTTGGAGGTGGAGGCGCAATGCTCGCCCGACTCCAGTCGGTCAGGGTTCATCGCCAGGCACATCGAGCAGCCCGGCTCACGCCATTCGAAACCGGCCTCGAGGAAAATCTTGTCCAGCCCTTCCGCTTCGGCCTGGGCCTTCACCAGGCCCGAGCCCGGCACCACGATGGCCTGCTTGATGGTCGAGGCCACCTTGCGGCCCTTGGCGATCACCGCCGCGGCGCGCAGGTCTTCGATCCGCGAGTTGGTGCAGGAGCCGATGAACACGCGATCGAGCTGGATGTCGGTGATCGCCTGGTTGGCGCTCAAGCCCATGTACTTCAAGGCGCGGACGATGGAGTCGCGCTTGACCAGGTCCATTTCCTTGGCCGGATCCGGTACGTTCTGGTCCACGGCCAGGACCATTTCCGGGGAAGTGCCCCAGCTGACTTGTGGCTTGATCTGCGTCGCGTCGAGCTCGACCACCGTGTCGAACTTGGCATCGGCATCGGAGACCAGGTCTTTCCAGGCCTCGACCGCCATGTCCCATTCCGCGCCTTTGGGCGAGAACGGACGGCCCTTGACGTATTCCACGGTTTTTTCATCGGCGGCCACCAGGCCGACGCGGGCACCGGCCTCGATGGACATGTTGCAGATGGTCATGCGGCCTTCGACGGACAAGTCGCGGATCGCGCTGCCGGCGAACTCGATGGCATGGCCGTTACCGCCAGCGGTGCCGATCTTGCCGATCACGGCCAGGACGATGTCCTTGGCGGTCACGCCGAACGGCAACTTGCCTTCGACGCGCACCAGCATGTTTTTCATTTTCTTGGCGACCAGGCACTGGGTGGCGAGCACGTGCTCGACCTCGGACGTGCCGATGCCATGGGCCAGGGCGCCGAAAGCACCGTGGGTCGAGGTGTGCGAGTCGCCGCAGACCACGGTCATGCCAGGCAAGGTCGCACCCTGCTCCGGGCCGATGACGTGGACGATGCCTTGGCGCACATCGTTCATCTTGAATTCGACGATGCCGTATTCGTCACAGTTATCATCGAGGGTCTGGACCTGCAGGCGCGAAACCTGGTCGGCAATGGCTTCGATGCCGCCCTTGCGCTCCGGCGTGGTCGGTACGTTGTGGTCCGGGGTCGCGATGTTGGCATCGATGCGCCACGGCTTGCGCCCGGCCAGGCGCAGGCCTTCGAAGGCTTGCGGCGACGTCACTTCGTGAATGATGTGACGGTCGATATAGATCAGCGCCGAGCCATCGTCGCGCTGCTTGACCAAATGCGAATCCCAGAGCTTGTCGTAGAGCGTTTTGCCGGCCATCAGACGGTTTCCTCATCAGCTTGTTTCTATGCCCCGGGCCTTGAACGAATCAATAACCCCTTGGCTTGTGAGGCTGATCCTATGGGGTTACATTAAATAACTCAAATTCATATTTTTCATGCTTTGCATAACCAACTGGAATCCGACCGGAACCGCCATGGACCTCGCCAACCTCAATGCCTTTATTGCCATCGCCGAGACGGGCAGTTTCTCCGGCGCCGGCGAACGCCTGCACCTGACCCAGCCGGCCATCAGCAAGCGAATTGCCGGCCTCGAACAACAACTCAAGGTGCGCCTGTTCGACCGCCTGGGCCGAGAGGTGGGCCTGACCGAGGCCGGCCGGGCCCTGTTGCCGAGGGCCTACCAGATCCTCAACGTGCTGGACGACACCCGTCGCGCCCTGACCAACCTGACCGGCGAGGTGACCGGGCGCCTGACGCTCGCCACCAGCCATCACATCGGCCTGCACCGCTTGCCACCTTTATTACGGGAGTTCACCCGGCGTTATCCCCAGGTGGCGCTGGATATCCAGTTCCTGGATTCGGAAGTGGCCTACGAAGAAATCCTCCATGGCCGGGCGGAACTGGCCGTCATCACCCTCGCCCCCGAGCCCCACACGCTGGTCAGGGCCACGCCAGTGTGGGACGACCCCCTGGATTTCGTGGTCGCCCCGGAGCATGCGTTGCTGGAAAACAGCGCGGTGAGCCTGGCGGACATTGCCTTGCATCCGGCGGTGTTCCCGGGCGGCAACACCTTTACCCACCACATCGTGCAACGGTTGTTCGAGGCCCAGGGCCTGACGCCAAACATCGCCATGAGCACGAATTATCTGGAAACCATAAAGATGATGGTTTCCATCGGCCTGGCCTGGAGCGTTCTGCCGCGCACCATGCTCGATGAACAGGTTGCGCGCATTCCTTTGCCGGGCATACAGCTCAGTCGCCAGCTAGGCTATATCTTGCACACCGAACGGACGCTATCGAATGCCGCACGGGCTTTCATGGCCTTACTGGACGCACAAATCGATTTGCCAGGGACAGAGGCATAGGTTGTGCCGCGCCTGTAGGGCCTTGAATGCTTGTGCTTAATGCCCAAAACCGCTCAAGGTTCGCTAGAAATGCCCAAACCTGCTGACCATCTCCCGCCCCTGCCGCGCATTCAGGCGCTCGACCCGAAGCGGTCCGAGCAAAGCTGGGACAGCGCGCCACAGTTGCTGGCCGCCCTGAACGGTGCGCGGCTGGGCGCCTGGTCGTGGGACATCGACAGCGGCCAGATCAGTTGGTCCCGCGGCACCCAGGCGTTGTTCGGCTTCGATCCGCGCCAACCCTTGCCGGCGGACGTGGACTACCTCGACCTGCTGTTGCCCGAAGACCGGGCCAGGGCCGTGCGCGCCTTTCACGCGGCAGTGTCCGGAGCGCCGCTGGACCAGGCGATGCATCACCGCATCGTCTGGCCCGACGGCAGCCTGCACTGGGTGGAAATCAGTGGCAGCGTGCTACCCGACAAACATGGCCGGCCGCGCATGATCGGGGTGATTCGTGAAATCACCCATCAGCGCGAGCGGGAACAGGCGCTGCGCAGCTCGGAAAAACGCTTCGCCACGCTCTTTCATCTGTGCCCGAACATGGTCTTGCTGACCCGCCAGGAAGACGGGCTGATCAGCGAGGCCAACCAGTATTTCGAAAGCCTGTTCGGTTGGCCGGTGCATGACGTGATCGGCCGTACCACCCTGGAACTGGGCCTGTGGGTTGACCCCAAGCAGCGGGCGGAACTGGTGGAGGCGACCAAGGCCAAGGGCGAACTGGTCAGCATGGAGGTGGAGTTCCGGGCCAGCAACGGCCAGATACATAACGGCATTCTGAGTGCACAGAAAGTCGAGCTCGAAGGCCAGCCGTACCTGCTGAGCACGTTCCTCGACACCACCGAGCGCAAGCTCGCCGAACAGGCCCTCAAGGACAGCCAGGAACGCCTGGACCTGGCCCTCGACTCGGCGCAACTGGGCACCTGGGACTGGCACATTCCCAGCGGCATGCTCTACGGCTCGGCCCGGGCCGCGCAGCTCCACGGCCTGGAACCCAAGCCGTTCCACGAATCATTCGATGCGTTTTTCGAGGGGGTTCCCACAGAAGAACGCAACAACATGCGCAACGCCTATCGCAGCCTGCGGGAAGGCCCGGCGGGCAACTATCAATTGACCTACCGCGTGCAACTGCCCGATGGCACCTCGCGCTACCTGGAAAGCCGCGCCCGCCTCTACCGCAACGACGACGGCAGCCCCTTGCGCATGGCCGGGACCTTGTTGGACATCACCGACCAGGTGGAGCGCGAACAAAGCCTGGCCGCCTCGGAAGAGAAATTCGCCACGCTGTTCCAGGTCAGTCCAGATCCGATCTGCGTCACCCACCAGGACAGCGGGCGCTTCCTCGAGATCAACTCCAGTTTCACCCAGACCTTCGGCTGGACCACCAGCGACGTGATTGGCCTCAGCGCCGACGAAATCGGCCTCTGGGATGGTTCGGGCAGCAGTCTGCAACGCATCGAACGGGTGATCCGCGAACAATCGCTGAACAATGTCGCCATCGTCGTTCACCACAAGAATGGCCAGCCACTGACCTGTGTGATTTCCAGCCGGCAAATCAACGTCGGCAACCAGCCGTGCATCGTCACGACCTTGCGCGACATCACGCAGCAGCAACGCTCCGAGGCCGCCCTCAAGGCCAGTGAAGAGAAATTCGCCAAGGCGTTTCATTCCAGCCCCGACGCCATCACCATCACCGAACACCAAAGCGGTCGCTACCTTGAGGTCAACGACGGCTTCTGCCGGTTGACTGGCTACCGCGCCGACGAAGTGATCGGGCATACGGTCTACGAGATAGGAATCTGGACCGAAGAAAAGCAACGCGCCGCCCTGCTGGCCGAATTGCAACTCAAGGGCCGCGTGCACCACCAGGAGATGCTCGGGCGTAATAAACGTGGGGAACTCCTCACGGTGGAGGTCTCGGTCGAGCCCATCACCCTCAATGAAACCGAGTGCCTGCTACTGACCGCCCGAGACGTGAGCCTGCTGCGCAATGCCGAAGCCCAGATCCGCCACCTGGCCTACCACGACTCGCTGACCAACCTGCCCAACCGGGCCTTGCTGATGGACCGCCTGAGCCAGCAGATCGCCCTGCTCAAGCGCCACAACTTGCGCGGCGCCCTGCTATTTCTCGACCTGGACCACTTCAAGCACATCAACGATTCCCTCGGTCACCCGGTGGGCGACACCGTGCTGAAAATCATCACCGCGCGCCTGGAAGCCAGCGTACGCCTGGAGGACACCGTAGCGCGGCTGGGTGGCGATGAGTTCGTGGTGCTGCTCAGCGGCCTGGAGGGCTCGCGAAACGAGGTCAGCAAGCAAGTACAGGCCCTGGCCGACACCCTGCGTGAACTGCTCTCGGAACCGATGTTTCTCGATGGCCAGCGGTTGCAGGTCACGCCGAGCATCGGTATCGCGTTGATCCCCGACCACGGCTCCACCCCTACCGATTTGCTCAAGCGCGCCGACATTGCGCTGTATCGCGCCAAGGACTCGGGACGCAATACCTCGCAGATGTTCCACACCACCATGCAAAAAGCCGCCAGCGAACGGTTGCGCATGGAAACCGACCTGCGCCTGGCCCTGGCCCGTGGCGAGTTCAGCGTGCATTTCCAGCCTCAGGTCGATGCCCGGGACAACCGCATCATCGGCGCCGAAGCCTTGGTGCGCTGGCATCACCCGGACCTCGGCGCCCAATCGCCCAACGAATTCATCAAAGTGCTGGAGGACAGTGGCCTGATCCTCGAAGTCGGGACCTGGATCCTCGATGAAGCTTGCGACGGCTTCAAGCAATTGATCGCCAAGGGCAAGATCGATCCGCAGCAATTCAGCCTGTGCGTGAACATCAGCCCGCGACAATTCCGCCAGAGCGACTTCGTCGAACGCATCGAAAGTAGCCTGGCCACCCACGGCCTGCCCTGCTCGCTGCTGAAACTGGAGATCACCGAAGGCATCGTGATCCAGAACCTGGACGACACCATCGCCAAGATGCGCCGGCTCAAGAAACTGGGGGTGAGCTTCGCCATGGACGATTTCGGCACCGGTTATTCGTCGCTGACCTACCTCAAGCGCCTGCCGGTGGACACGCTGAAAATCGACCAGTCATTCGTACGCGACGCCACCAGCGACCCCAACGACGCCGAAATCATCCGCGCCATCGTCGCCATGGCCCGCAGCCTCAACCTGGTGATGATCGCCGAGGGCGTGGAGACCCTGGAGCAATTGCATTTTTTGCAGGGACTCGATTGCCATTTGTACCAAGGTTACCTGCACAGCCGGCCGTTGCCGCTGGAGGCGTTTGAGCGGTTGTTGCCGTGAAGCGAGTTGGCTCCCGCTGGGCCCTGCAGGAGCTGGCGAAGCCTGCGATCTTTTGATCTTTCACTTGAGATTCAAGTGTCTAGGGAAAGATCGCAGCCTCGTTACACTCGACAGCGCCTACGGACGCAGTCCAGCGCCACAGTCACTCTCAGTGTTTCAAAATGAAAAAGGGCGCCATCAGGCGCCCTTCTTCAGTTGCGATGCATCAGTTTTGCAGCGCGGGTTGCTGCTGCGCACCGTTGATCGGGATGCGCTTGGCTTTCGCCTCTTCCGGAACCACTCGCAACAGGTCGATGCTCAACAGACCGTTACGCAGGCCGGCGGACTTGATCTCGATATGATCGGCCAACCGGAAGGACAGCTTGAACGCACGCTGGGCAATGCCCTGGTGCAGGAAGGTGACGCTGTCGTTGCTGGCTTCACGCTTGCCGCCACTGATGGTCAGCACACCTTTTTCCACTTGCAGGTCCAGGTCTTCTTCCTGGAACCCGGCGGCGGCGACCACGATGCGGTACTCGTCATCACCATGTTTTTCCACGTTGTAGGGTGGATAGCTGCTGCCTGGTTCGTTGCGCAGGGCGCTTTCGAACAGATCGTTGAAGCGATCGAAGCCCACCGAGGAACGGAACAAAGGGGCCAGCGAAAATGCAGTACTCATGATTCAAATCTCCTGAAAAATTCAGCAAGTTTTTTTGTCTCCGCGACCCGAATTCGGCATCGCGTAACCCCTATCTAGGGTCCACCAAAAACTTTTCAAGAGGTTTTTTCGAATTTTTTTCAGGCCGCTTCGGTGCGCCGCACACCCAATACATGACCCACCGCGTCCAGGTCGGTTTCCCGGCGCAGCGCGGTAAACAACTCCACCGCTTCGGGGTAATTGCGGGTCAGCATCGCCAGCCACTGCTTCAACCGGCCCGGGGCCTGGCGCGGCGTCAACTGTTCGACCACCTGCTGCCAAAAGTCATGGAGCATCGGCTGCAACTCGGCCCAGGACATCTCGACCACGTCCTCGCCAGCCCGGGCGGCAGCGATCTGCCGGGCCAGGTCAGGGCGGGAAACGAGACCGCGACCGAGCATGATGTCTTCGACACCGCTGATTTCGCGGCAACGGCGCCAATCCTCCACGCTCCAGATATCGCCATTGGCGAACACCGGCACCTTGACCACTTCCTGCACGCGGGGGATCCACTCCCAATGGGCCGGAGGCTTGTAGCCATCGACCTTGGTCCGCGCATGCACCACGATGTGCGCCGCGCCGCCTTCGGCCAACGCCGTGGCACAGACCAGGGCGCCGTCCGGGCTATCGAAACCCAGGCGCATCTTGGCGGTGACGGGAATGTGTTTCGGCACCGCGCGGCGCACGTGTTCGACGATTTCGTTGAGCAGTTCCGGTTCCTTGAGCAACACAGCCCCGCCCCGGGACTTGTTCACGGTCTTGGCCGGGCAACCGAAATTGAGGTCGATCACCTCCGAGCCCAACTCGCACGCCAACGCCGCGTTTTCCGCCAGGCACACCGGATCGGAGCCGAGCAACTGTACTCGCAACGGCACGCCGGCAGCGGTCTGGGCACCGCTCAACAGCTCAGGGGCGAGCTTATGGAAATAGGCCGGCGTGAGCAGACGATCGTTGACGCGGATGAACTCGGTGACACACCAGTCGATACCGCCAACACGGGTCAGGACGTCCCGCAGGATGTTGTCGACCAACCCCTCCATGGGCGCCAGGGCAATTTGCATGGAAACACACACTCAACGAAAAAACGTGTGGCAGTTTACCGGATTTTGCCCATGACATCGGAATTCACCACCAATCCCTGTGGGAGCTGAGCTTGCTCGCGATGACGGTGGGTCAGCTTGCGCAAATGTTGAATGCAGCGCCGCTATCGCGAGCAAGCTCGCTCCCACATGGGTTCCAGGGTATTCATGGAACTGAAGTCCACCACCAAACCCTGTGGGAGCTGAGCTTGCTCGCAATGACGGTGGGTCAGTCCACGAGGGTGCCGGACGGTTCCAGGGCGGGGCCATACCCCTCGATGAATTCCTGCGGCATGCGCTTGGGCCGGCCAGTGGACAGTTCGATGCAGACGAAAGTGGTCTGGGCCCGCAGCAACGTGGCGTTGTCGCTGGGACGGACCAGCTGGAAATGCCGGGTCATTTTCAGGCGCTGGTCCCAGTCGACGATCCAGGTCGCCAATTGCAGTTCGTCGCCTTCATAGGCGGCCGCCAGGTAATCGATTTCATGCCGCACCACCGCCATGGCCCGGTCCAGGCGTCGATACTCCACCAGATCCAGGCCCAGGCGCTGGGAGTGGCGCCAGGCACAGCGCTCGAGCCAGGTGACGTATACCGCGTTGTTGGCGTGGCCCAGCCCGTCGATGTCTTCGGCATTGACCTGAAGATCAATGATGAATGGCGTTGCCCGATCCCAGCCCATGACCCTCTCCCGGTCGAATTTGGATGGGGCAGTGTAACGGATCCGAGCTCGACCGCCATCGCGGGCAAGCCTTGCTTCCACCGCTCAGGCCGATTGCCGGGCTTGCAGGCTGCGACCGGCCAACAGCGATAACACCCCATCAATGACCCGAGGATCGGCCAGCACCCGCTGATGCCCGCCCTGTGGCAGTCGCAGCAGCCGACTGTCGAACCAGGCCTCATGAATCAATTGCGACTCCTTGACCGAGACCGATGTGTCGTCCTCGGCATGGACGATCAACCCCGGCACGTCCAGCTGGTAATGCGCCACGTCCATCTTCGAGGCAGGCATGCCCACGTCGCTTTCCACCTGGCGAATGAAGGCCGAACGCGCCTTGGGCGGCAGGCCCATCATCCGGGAGAAACCGCGCAGCACCCCAAGAATGCGAGCGGGCGCGGCGATGCTGACCAGCGTTTCGGTACGCAACCCCAACTGAACCGCCAGCATGGCGCTGGCACCCCCCATGGAATGCCCGATCACCGCCTGCAACGGCGGCAGCTCGGCGGCGGCTTCGAGCATGGCCCTGGCGAACAACAGGACATTCGCCTCGCGCCCCGGCGACCGACCGTGGGCCGGACCGTCCAACGCCACGACCATGTAACCAGCGCCCACCAGAGCCGTGATCAGCGCCGCGAACTGGGTCGGCCGCCCTTCCCAACCGTGCATCAACAAGACCACCGGGCCTTTGCCCCAGCGCAAGGCCGAGAGACCGAAACGCAAGGTGATACGCTCGGACGTTGCCAGCAACGGCAGTTCCCAATCCCGCGGCGGCAAGTTTCGAGGGCGCATGAACAGCGAACGCATCTGCTTCGCCACCAGGCGCGGAGCCACCCAGCCAAGCGTGCCATTGACACTACGTACCCAGCTCAACCTGTCCATCGCTCATCTCCAGGGCTCGCGCCTCAGCTCAACGCACCGCCGTCTTGGCGGCGCGCAGCAAACGATCCGATAACTCTCCCGGGCCCAATGCCCGCGCCAGGGCCAGGCCACCGACCATCAAGGCGATGTCGGCCAGGGCCTTGTCGGCGTCCTCCGGGCTGGCCGCCAATTGCGCGACCATCAATTCGATATGCTCATTGAGCACCTCACGAAACGCATCCGGCAGTCGCCCGAGTTCGCCCACCGACGCCGGAATCGGGCAGGCTTGCTCGGTGGAGTCGCGGTGCTTTCGGGACAGATAGAACGCGGCGACCAACGCCCGCAGCTCTTCGCCTGTCAGCTCACCGTCCATATCGGCGATCAAGCCGCGACGCCGATTGAGCAATTGCTTGAAAGCCTCCAGCATCAAGGCATCCTTGCTTTCGAAATGGGCGTAAAAGCCGCCCACCGTCAGCCCGGCCGCGCCCATCACCTCGCCCACGCTCGGCTCTGCCGGCCCACGCTGGATCAGCGCATCGCTGGCAGCCTTGAGAATGCGTTCACGGGTTTGTGCCTTTTTATCGCTCATCGTCGCCTCCGAATATTACGACTGAAATATTATACATATAATAATTTCCCGCAAGCGGAAATATTCACCGCTGGTCAGAAGACTTTTTCAAAGGATAAGGAAATTGGCCAAACGCCAGACAAACAAAAGGGCCATTCAAGAATTGAATGACCCTTATAAAATCCCGCAGAGCGGGTAATCGTGGCGTCCCCTAGGGGACTCGAACCCCTGTTACCGCCGTGAAAGGGCGGTGTCCTAGGCCACTAGACGAAGGGGACACAAACCTTCTGACTTGATCAGCGCTGAGAACTGATCGATTCAAGGCCGGTGTGGCCAGACCTTGAAGCTGTAATTGGTGGAGCTAGACGGGATCGAACCGTCGACCTCTTGCATGCCATGCAAGCGCTCTCCCAGCTGAGCTATAGCCCCGGATTTTTCGCCTCGCGGCGGAGCGACATCTTGCAACATCACTTCTGTAAAACTGGCGTCCCCTAGGGGACTCGAACCCCTGTTACCGCCGTGAAAGGGCGGTGTCCTAGGCCACTAGACGAAGGGGACGCAAACCCTTCTATACAACTGATCAACGCTGAGTGTTGATCGCTTCAAAGCCGGTGTGGCCAGGCCTTGAAGTGTAAATTGGTGGAGCTAGACGGGATCGAACCGTCGACCTCTTGCATGCCATGCAAGCGCTCTCCCAGCTGAGCTATAGCCCCTCATCGCTGAGGACGGGGCGAATCTTAAGGGCGTATCGGAGGTCTGTCAAATTTATTTTCAACAAATTTGAAAATTTTTTGCCGGGATAACAATCACTTACCACCCTCCCCAGTAAAACTGGGACTTCGCCTGTTTCGTAGGAGCTGACGAGCGAAGCGAGGCTGCGATCTTTTGATCTTTCGCTTGAGATTCAATTAGCTGGGGAAAGATCGCAGCCTCGCTTCGCTCGTCAGCTCCTATAGGGCCATCAGGCGATCGCGCCCAACAGTTTTTCCCACTCCTTGTTCTCCTTCTTCGACACGCCACCGAGCAGATCGATGGCCTGGCGCAGGCGGAAACGGGTCAGGTCCGGCCCGAGAATCTCCATCGCATCGAGCACCGACACCGAGCTGGCCTGGCCGGTAATGGCGGCGAACATCAGCGGCATGGCATCGCGCAGTTTCAACTCCAAGGATTCGACCACGGCCTGGATGGTCGCGGTGATGCTGTCCTTCTCCCACTGACGCAGGCTTTCGAGCTTCCACAGGATCAGTTGCATCAACTGGCGTACCTGGTCGCCGGAGAGCTTCTTGGACTCGAACAGCTTCACGTCCGGCGTCACGCCACCGGCAAAGAAGAAGCCGGCCAGCGGGGCGATCTGGCTGAAGGTCTCTACCCTGCCCTGCACATGGGGCGCGATTTTCATCATGTACTCAGGGTTCAACGCCCATTTCTGCACACGCGCGGCGAACTCTTCCACCGGCAGGTCCCGCAGCCACTGGCCGTTGAGCCACGACAGTTTCTCGATGTCGAAGATCGGCCCGCCCAGGGAGACCCGCGACAGGTCGAAATGCTCGACCATTTCCTGCAGCGAGAACTTCTCGCGCTCGTCCGGCATCGACCAGCCCATGCGCCCCAGGTAGTTGAGCATCGCCTCGGGCATGAAGCCCATGCGCTCGTAGAACGTCACCGAGGTCGGGTTCTTGCGCTTGGACAGCTTGCTCTTGTCCGGGTTACGCAGCAGCGGCATGTAGCACAGCTGTGGTTGTTCCCAGCCGAAGTATTCGTAGAGCAGGATCAGCTTCGGCGCCGACGGCAGCCACTCTTCACCGCGCAATACGTGGGTGATGCCCATCAGGTGATCATCGACCACGTTGGCCAGGAAGTACGTCGGCAGACCGTCGGTCTTCATCAGCACTTGCATGTCCATGCGATCCCACGGGATCTCGACATCGCCACGCAGCATGTCCGGCACCACGCAGACGCCTTCGCTCGGCACTTTCATGCGGATCACATGGGGCTCGCCGGCCGCCAGGCGACGGGCGACTTCTTCCTTGGACAGCAGCAGCGCCCGGCCGTCATAGCGCGGGGTTTCGCCGCGGGCCATTTGCTCGGCGCGCATCTGGTCCAGCTCTTCGGCGGTGCAGAAACACGGGAACGCATGCCCCATGTCCACCAACTGCTGGCAATACTGTTTGTAGATGTCGCCACGCTCGCTCTGGCGGTACGGACCGTGCGGGCCGCCGACGTCCGGGCCTTCGCTCCAGTCGATCCCCAACCAGCGCAAGGCATCGAAGATCTGCTGCTCGGACTCGCGGGTCGAACGCAACTGGTCGGTGTCCTCGATCCGCAGGATGAACTCGCCGCCATGCTGCTTGGCAAAGCAATAGTTGAACAAAGCGATGTAGGCGGTGCCGACATGGGGATCGCCAGTGGGCGAAGGCGCGATGCGGGTGCGGACGGTGGTCATGGCATGTCTCGGAAAGAATATAAAAGCGAAGATCAAACAGGGGGCGAATGGTAACAGGCGATGGCGGGCGGGCTCCAGTAACGGCGGGATTTGTGTGGCACCTGTTAGACCGAGTCGCCTTCAATCGCGAGCAGGCTCGCTCCCACAGGAGACCGCGTGCAGCCTGGACGACACGGTCAACTGTGGGAGCGAGCCTGCTCGCGATTAGGCCATCAAAGCCACTGCAAAACTCAAACAGTTAGCAACCGCTCCCGCAACTTGCCAATCTCATCACGCAATTGCGCCGCCGCTTCGAACTCCAGGTCCCGGGCCAGCTGGTACATTTTCTCTTCCAGTTGCCGGATGCGCTTGGTGATTTCGCTCGGAGAGCGCAGTTCGGCCTCGTAGCGGGCGCTCTCTTCGGCCGCCTTGGCCATGCCCTTGCGTTTTTTACTGCGCGAGCCTGGCACGGTGGCGCCTTCCATGATGTCGGCGACGTCCTTGAACACGCCCTTGGGGGTGATGCCATTGGCCAGGTTGAAGGCGATCTGCTTGTCACGACGGCGCTCGGTCTCGCCTATGGCCCGCTCCATGGAGCCGGTGATGCGGTCAGCGTACAGAATCGCCCGGCCATTCAGGTTACGCGCCGCGCGACCGATGGTCTGGATCAACGAGCGTTCGGAGCGCAGGAAACCTTCCTTGTCGGCGTCGAGAATCGCCACCAGCGACACTTCCGGCATGTCCAGGCCTTCGCGCAGCAAGTTGATGCCCACCAGCACATCGAAGGTGCCCAGGCGCAGGTCGCGGATGATCTCGACCCGCTCCACCGTGTCGATGTCCGAGTGCAGGTAACGCACCCGCACGCCATGGTCGGCCAGGTAATCGGTGAGGTCTTCGGCCATGCGCTTGGTCAGCGTGGTGACCAGCACCCGCTCCTCCACGGCCACGCGCTTGCTGATTTCCGAGAGCAGGTCGTCCACTTGAGTCAACGCCGGACGCACCTCGACTTGCGGGTCCACCAGCCCGGTCGGTCGCACCACTTGCTCGACCACCCGCCCGGCATGCTCGGCCTCGTAGTTGCCAGGGGTGGCCGAGACAAAAATCGTCTGCGGGCTCACGCTTTCCCATTCGTCGAAGCGCATCGGCCGGTTATCCAGCGCCGAGGGCAGGCGGAAGCCGTATTCCACCAGGGTTTCCTTGCGCGAACGGTCGCCTTTGTACATGGCGCCGACCTGGGGCACGCTGACGTGGGATTCGTCGATCACCAGCAAGGCATCGGCCGGCAGATAGTCATACAAGGTCGGCGGCGGCGCACCCGCCGGACGGCCCGACAGGTAGCGCGAATAGTTTTCGATGCCGTTGCAGTAGCCCAGCTCCAGGATCATCTCCAGGTCGAACCGGGTCCGTTGCTCCAGACGCTGGGCTTCCACCAGTTTGTTGTTCGAACGCAGGTACTCCAGGCGTTCCTGCAACTCGGCCTTGATCCCTTCGATGGCGTCCAGCAAAGTTTCCCGGGGCGTCACGTAGTGGCTCTTGGGGTAGAAGGTGAAGCGTGGCAACTTGCGGATCACTTCGCCGGTCAGCGGATCGAACGCCGAGAGACTCTCCACTTCATCGTCGAACAGCTCGATGCGGATCGCTTCCAGGTCCGACTCCGCCGGGTAGATATCGATCACATCGCCCCGCACCCGGAAGGTCGCCCGGGCAAAATCCATGTCGTTGCGGGTGTACTGCAAGTCCGCCAGGCGCCGCAGCAAGGCGCGCTGGTCGAGTTTGTCGCCGCGATCCACGTGCAGCACCATCTTCAGGTAGGTTTCCGGGCTGCCCAAGCCGTAGATGCACGAAACCGTGGTGACGATGATCGCGTCCTTGCGCTCGAGCAGCGCCTTGGTCGCCGACAGGCGCATCTGTTCGATGTGGTCGTTGATCGAGGCGTCCTTCTCAATGAAGGTGTCCGACGACGGCACGTAGGCCTCGGGCTGGTAGTAGTCGTAATAGGAAACGAAGTACTCCACGGCGTTGTTCGGGAAAAACGCCTTGAACTCACCGTACAGCTGCGCCGCCAGGGTCTTGTTCGGTGCCAGGACCAGGGTCGGGCGCTGCACCTGGGCGATCACGTTGGCGATGCTGAAGGTCTTGCCCGAGCCGGTCACACCGAGCAACGTCTGGTGCGCCAGCCCGGCCTCGATGCCTTCGACCATCAGGCGGATGGCTTCCGGCTGATCGCCGGCGGGCTGGAAGCGGGTGACTAGCTGGAATTCAGACATGACATAACCTCTGGATTCACCCCTGTCGGCCAGCCGACAGGAACGAGAAAGACCGAAACGACGGGTGTCGCCCGAGGAAAAAGCTGGGATGCACACAATGTGGAGGTGAATGCCTTCGCTTTCAAGACGAACGTCCTACACGCCTTGAAGACTTTGACGCGGCCAGAAGACTAACGGTCGAAAAAAATCGAAAAAACTTAGCCTAAAAGCCGAATCGCCTGTCGCCGTGCCGGGTGATGGCCTCTATACTAGCTCCCCGTTTGTGCACCGCTCTAGTGCATTCGGCTGGAGCGTCACACGTCCCCTCATTCTCCATTCAGAGCCGCGCACTAATGAGCCTGTTTTCCGCTGTCGAATTGGCACCCCGCGACCCCATCCTGGGCCTCAACGAAGCTTTCAACGCCGACACCCGTACCAATAAGGTCAACCTGGGTGTGGGTGTTTACTGCAACGAGGAGGGGCGCATTCCACTCCTGCGCGCCGTGGTCGAGGCCGAGACGATTCGCGTGGCTCAGCACGTTTCCCGTGGCTACCTGCCAATCGACGGCATCGCCGCCTACGACCAGGCTGTGCAGACCCTGCTGTTCGGCAAGGATTCGCCGCTGATCGCCTCCGGTCGTGTCATCACCGCCCAGGCCGTGGGCGGCACTGGCGCACTGAAGATCGGTGCCGACTTCCTCAAGCAACTGCTGCCCGACGCGGTCGTGGCCATCAGCGACCCGAGCTGGGAGAACCACCGCGCCCTGTTCGAAACCGCCGGCTTCCCGGTGCAGAACTACCGCTACTACGATGCCGCCACCCACGACGTGAACCGCAGCGGCCTGCTGGAAGACCTCAACGCCCTGCCCGATCGCTCGATCGTTGTGCTGCACGCCTGCTGCCACAACCCGACCGGCGTGGACCTGACCCCGGAAGACTGGAAAAACGTGCTGGCCGTGGTCAAGGCCAAGAATCACGTACCGTTCCTGGACATGGCCTACCAAGGCTTTGGTGCCGGTATCGACGAAGATGCGGCGGCCGTGCGCCTGTTTGCCGAATCCGGGCTGACCTTCTTTGCCTCCAGCTCGTTCTCCAAGTCGTTCTCGCTGTACGGCGAGCGCGTCGGCGCCCTGTCGATCGTCAGCGAATCGAAAGAAGAAAGTGCCCGTGTGCTGTCCCAGGTCAAGCGCGTGATCCGCACCAACTACTCCAACCCGCCGACCCATGGCGCCAGCATCGTCGCCGCCGTGCTCAACAGCCCGGAGCTGCGGGCGCAGTGGGAAGCCGAACTGGCCGAAATGCGCCTGCGCATTCGCGGCATGCGCGACCAGATGGTCGACATGCTGGCCAAGGCCGCCCCGCAGCACGACTTCAGCTTCGTCGCCCGTCAGAGCGGGATGTTCTCCTACTCCGGCCTGACCGTTGAACAAGTGATGCGCCTGCGCAACGAGTTCGGCGTCTACGCGCTGGACACCGGCCGCATCTGCGTGGCCGCGCTGAACCAGAACAACATCGATGCGGTGACCAAGGCTATTGTCCAGGTGATCTGAAGGTCGTTGGGATGAAGAACGGGAAGCCATGGCTTCCCGTTTTTTTTGGCTGTCTAAACCTATGAAAACAGGCACACACCAAAACCTGTGGCGAGGGGATTTATCCCCGCTGGGTTGGGAAGCAGCCCCAAGGTGCTTGAAGTTATTAACCTGCTACATCCGTTGCTGATTTCAGGGCTGCTACGCAGCCCAGCGGGGATAAATCCCCTCGCCACAAAAAGCATCCAGCCCTGCATTTTCTATACAAGCAAATGCATCGCGACTACAACTCCGTCGCCCGCAGGCTCGCCGCATCCTCATAGATGACATACAACGACTCGGCCACCTGGCTCTTGATGGCCTTGGTGCTTTCCAGCCCCAGGACAAACCCCTCGGCCTTGCCGCCGGCACGGTTCAATTCTTCGGCCGTGCTCGCCTGGGTGATGGCGTCGTACAGTTTCTCGGCGTGAGGCCCCACACCCTTGGGCAAACTGATCTGAGCGGTGCTCACAAGCACACCTCGGCGCAACGGGCTGTGTGAAGTGGTAACAGGTAGTTCATGGCGCATACCTCAATGTCGGCGAATGGCCGGCAGCGCGTCCTGCCACTTCCGGGCGACCATGGTAGCCCTCTCCCGTCCTTGCGGTAACTGCCAATCGCTGATTGACCGTCAATGGGCACCGGGAATGCGCCATCCGCCAATAGACACTTGACTTCTCTTTTCCAATCAGTAACATACGCGCCATTCCGCGATAGCTCAGTTGGTAGAGCAAGTGACTGTTAATCACTGGGTCCCTGGTTCGAGTCCAGGTCGTGGAGCCAGACAGCAACATCAAAAAGCCCCTGGATCGAAAGATCCAGGGGCTTTTTTTGTGGGCGAAAAACAGGTGGATGGCCATATAAGTCTGGCCGAGGTCGCTGTCGGAACAATAATCCGGCGCCAAAAAGACAACATGGTCCGGATCCTGCTTTGTTTTTCCGACAACCCAAGCTGTCACGTGAGCGTCATGACAGGGCCGCAAACTGGCACTGTCCGCCAACAACAGCTTCAAAACAACAAGGACGAAGGTATGCCCACACAAAACCCCCATCGCATTGTCGGCCTGTGCACCTCCAGCAAGGTGTACAACGTACTGACCGAACTCAAGCAACTGGAAGGCCACCGCAGCGCCAAGTTTCTTTCCCTGCTGGCGGAAAACCTGGTCCGCAAGGGCCTGCTCAACGAGCAGGAAGTGGTGCACATGCTCGATCTGGTCGTCGATTGAGCGGCATCGATTCCTACTATTGAGCCAGTTGATTTTCCGTCCTTCCCCCTGAGCCGTAAGGTAACCCCATCGATTGATGGAGGTTTCCCATGCCCAAGGTTCAAATCATGTCTGTCATTGGCAGCGCCGTCCCCGCCCCACTGCGGGAACTCGGACTGCTGGCCTGCTGGTACCTGGTGCAGGACGGCGTGACCATCAGCGGCCCGCTGACTTCGCTGCCCGCCGCCCAGGCGCTGTCGCAACGCATCGGGCCCTACCTGCTGAGCGCCTAGGGCAACTGCACACGCGGCGTGCTTTCGACGAACAAGGCCCAACAGGACATGAACAGCGCGGCGATCAGCGGCCCGATCACGAAGCCGTTCAGCCCGAACACCGCCAGCCCACCCAGGGTCGAAACCAGCACCATGTAGTCGGGCATCTTCGTGTCCTTGCCCACCAGGATCGGCCGCAGGAAATTGTCCACCAGGCCAATCACGAACACCCCGAACAGCATCAATACCACGCCCTGCCAGATCGCCCCCGAGAGCAGGAAGTACACCGCCACCGGTGCCCAGACGAGGCCCGCCCCCACGGCCGGCAACAACGACAGGAATGCCATCAGCACCGCCCAGGGCAACACGGTCGGGATCCCCAGGATCCAGAAAATCAGCCCACCCAGCGCACCTTGGCTGATGGCGACCAACAGGTTGCCTTTCACCGTGGCCCGTACCACCCGGTTGAACTTCAACTGCAGGCGGCGCTTTTGGTGTTCTGCCAAGGGAACGGCCATGCGCACCTTGCGCACCAGCTCCGCGCCATCGCGCAGAAAGAAGAACAGCAGATAGATCATCACGAAGAAGCTGACCAGGAACTGAAAGGTGCCCTGGCCAAAACTGAAGGCCTGGGTGGCGAAGAACTCGCTGCCCTGCATCGCGCTCTTGACGATCTTGTCGCGCAAACCGTTCAGATTGCCCAGGCCGAAGCGGTCCAGCAGGTGCTGGAAGTACGGTGGCAAGGCATCCTTGAAGCGGGCCAGGTAGTCGGCAATGTCCAGCTCGCCGCTTTCCAGGCTCTTGTACAGCGCCGCGCCTTCCTGGACCAACAACGTACTGATGATGATCACCGGCAAGATCGCGCAGACCACACAGACACTCAACGTGGCCAGCGAGGTGACATTGCGGTGCCAGCCGAACTTCACCTGCAGGCGGCGCTGCATCGGCGCAAAGACGATACCCAGGATCACCGCCCAGAACACCGCGCCGTAAAACGGCAGCAGAATCCAGATGAAGGCGACCGTGACCAGCACCAGGAGCAACATCTGGGCTTTGTTTTGCAACATCTTTCGATTCATCAGCTTTCCATGTCCAAAGGCGGGATACACATTAGTCCGCCAGGACTCGCCGGAGTGCCTTCACGTTTGCGCTGCGCATTGATCCAGATCAAAAAGACCCGGCCGGCCCTGGCGTACCCTCCCCGCTTTTTGCGACCTGACCCCACCATGACCTTCGCCGCCCCCGAACTGCTGGCGCCCGCCGGCACCCTGAAAAACATGCGCTATGCCTTCGCCTACGGTGCCGATGCGGTGTACGCCGGCCAGCCGCGCTACAGCCTGCGGGTGCGCAACAACGAATTCGACCACGCGAACCTGGCCTTGGGCATTGCCGAGGCCCAGGCCATGGGCAAGCGCTTCTACGTAGTGGTGAATATCGCGCCGCACAACGCCAAGCTGCGCACGTTCCTCAAGGACCTGGAGCCGGTGATCGCCATGGCGCCGGACGCGCTGATCATGTCCGACCCGGGGTTGATCATGCTGGTTCGCCGGCATTTTCCACAGATGCCCATTCACCTGTCGGTACAGGCCAATACGGTGAACTGGGCGAGCGTCGAGTTCTGGCAGCAGCAGGGTTTGAGCCGGATCATCTTGTCCCGGGAATTGTCCCTGGAGGAAATCGCCGAGATCCGCGAGCAGGTACCGGCCATGGAGCTGGAAGTGTTCGTCCACGGGGCGCTGTGCATGGCCTACTCCGGGCGCTGCCTGCTCTCGGGCTATATGAACAAGCGTGATGCCAACCAGGGCAGTTGCACCAATGCCTGTCGCTGGAAATACTCGGCGCAACCGGCGGTGGAAAACGCCGCGGGCGACATTGTGCAAAGCTATCAACCCGAACCGACCCTGGGCCTCGGCGCGCCCACCGACCAGGTGTTCCTGCTCCAGGAGGCGAACCGCCCCGAGGATTTGATGCCAGCCTTCGAGGACGAGCACGGCACCTACATCATGAATGCCAAGGACCTGCGGGCCGTGCAACACGTCGAGCGCCTGGCGCGCATGGGTGTGCATTCGTTGAAGATCGAAGGCCGGACCAAGTCGCACTTCTATTGCGCGCGCACCACCCAAGTGTATCGCCGGGCCATCGATGACGCGGTGGCCGGCCGGGAATTCGATCGCAGCCTGATGACCGACCTGGAGTCCCTGGCCCAGCGCGGCTACACCGAAGGTTTTCTGAGGCGCCACGTGCACGACGAGTACCAGAACTACCAGAACGGCAGCTCGGTGTCGGAGCGCCAGCAGTTCGTCGGCGAACTGACCGGCGAGCGGCGCGAACGCCTGGCCGAAGTACGGGTCAAGAACCGCTTCGGCCTGGGGGATCACATGGAACTGATGACCCCCAAGGGCAACTTTCACTTCGACCTGCATCAATTGCAGGACATCAACGGCAAAAGCATCGAGGTGGCACCGGGGGATGGACACGTGGTGTACCTGCCGATCCCGGACGCGGTGGACTTGCGGTTTGGGTTGTTGATGCGCGATGTGCGTGAGCCGTAGCACTGGCGCTGATCCAGGTACCGCAGAACAACTGTGGGAGCGAGCTTGCTCGCGATAGCGTCAGATCAGCCAATATTCATTTGACTGACACACCGCTATCGCGAGCAAGCTCGCTCCCACAGGGTTTTGTTGTGTTTGCGCCTGTTGATCCCGACAGGAACTGCCGAAGGCTGCGATCCTTCTTTCTCGATAAGACCCGGTTGCCCAGGTGAAAACATCTGGATCGAGAGCAAAAGATCGCAGCCTTCGGCAGCTCCTGCTGCGATGGGATCAGATCCGGAACTGCCCCACCAGTTTGCCCAGGCGCTGGCCCAGGTCAGCCAGGCTGCGGGAGGTCTGGGCGCCGAGCTGGGTTTCGTCGGCGACGCTGTCCACCGCCACGGCGATCTGATGCACGCTGCGGTTGATTTCCTCGGCCACGGCGGTCTGCTCTTCAGCCGCGCTGGCGATCTGCGCGTTCATCGAGTTGATGGTGCCGATCAACTGCGCCATGGTGTCCAGGGACGCCCCGGCTTCGTTGGCCTGCGCCGAGGTGCCGTCGCCCGCTTCGCTGGAGCGACGCATGGCCTCCACCGCGGCGTGGGTGCCCGATTGCAGGCGGTCGATCATGCCCTGGATTTCCTGGGTGCTCTGCTGGGTCCGGCTGGCCAGGGCCCGCACTTCATCGGCCACCACCGCGAACCCACGCCCTGCCTCGCCGGCACGCGCGGCCTCGATGGCGGCGTTGAGGGCCAGCAGGTTGGTCTGCTCGGCAATCGAACGAATCACCCCGAGCACACTGACGATCGAGGCCACGTCCTGCTGCAGGCTGTCCAGGGACACGCCGCTGCTGCGGATATCGTTCACCAACGCATGAATCTGCTGGATGCTGCCGGCCACCACGCGCTTGGCCGATTGTCCTTCCTCGTCGGTCTGCTGGGCCGCGACGGCGGCGCCCTGGGCACTGCGGGCGACTTCCTGGGCAGCCGAGGACATCTCGTTGATCGCCGTGGCGACCTGATCGGTTTCGTGGCGCTGGCGTTCCATGGCCTGCTCGGAGCGCTGGGCCTGCTCGGAGACTTGCGTCACCAGCCCGGTCAGTTGCGAGGTCATGTCGGTGATCTGCCGCACCAGGCCGTGGATCTTGTCGACGAAGCGGTTGAACGAACCGGCCAGTTGGCCGAGCTCGTCCTGGCTGGTGATGGTCAGCCGACGGGTCAGGTCGCCCTCGCCCGCGGCGATGTCGTCGAGGTTGTCCTTCATCAGGTGCAGGGGACGCAGGATCGTGTTGGCCAGCAACAGGCCCACGACCGCGATCACCAGCAACACCACGGCGGCGATCCCGACAATGCTCAATATCACACCTTGTACACGATCGTGGACCTTGGCTTCCACCAGGGCCACCTGGCCTTCGATGCCGTCCAGGTTGACCGAGCTGCCGACGGCCATGTCCCACTTGGACAGGTACTCGGTGTAGCCGAGCTTGGGCACCAGGTCCTGGCTGCCGGGCAGTGGCGAGCTGTATTCCAGATAATGCGTTCCGTCCTTGGCGACTTTCACCAGGTCGCGGTTGACGTAGACACCGTTCGGGTCGCGGTTGTCCTTGAAACTCTTGCCCACGCCATCGGGGCTGTTGGCCTTGAACAGACGAATGGTCTCGGAGTCGTAGCCGAAGAAATAGCCGTCCTTGCCGTAGCTGATATTCGACAGCAGCTTGATCGCCTGGGCGCGCGCTTCGTTATCGCCAGGCGCAGCGGCATCGTAGAGCGGCTTGATGGCGGTCAGGCCCACTGCCACATAGTTCTGCAGCGTGGCCTTGGCCTCGCTGAGCAGGCGTTCGCGGGTCTGCTGGACCTCTTTGCTAGCTTGCTCCTTCAAGATGAAGGCCGTGGTGAGGCTGATGATCACGGCGGACAGCAATACCGGCAGTATCGCAAGGGACAGGACTTTAGCCTTCAGGCTCAGGCGCATGCTGTTCACTCTTGTAGGTGTTATTGGCGTGGTTAGCTGTATTAACGGCACCGCACGGCAAAACTGTAGGACAAGGTGAGCGGTCCGTTGGCTGGGTCGCTGAGTTTCAAGGGCCTCATCGCGAGCAGGCTCGCTCCCACAGGGTTCGGCGGTGTCCACAATGCTTGTGTTCACACCGATCCACTGTGGGAGCGAGCCTGCTCGCGATTGAAGCGATTGGGTCTTGAGGCTACAACACCATCGCCGCCACCCAACCAAACGCCAGCAACGGCAGGTTGTAGTGGATGAAGGTCGGAACCACGGTGTCCCAGATGTGATGGTGCTGGCCGTCGATGTTCAGGCCGGAGGTCGGGCCCAGGGTCGAGTCCGAGGCTGGCGAGCCGGCATCGCCCAGGGCGCCGGCGGTGCCGACGATGCAGACGATCGCCAGCGGGCTGAAGCCCAGTTGCAGGCACAATGGCACGAAAATCGTCGCCAGGATCGGCACCGTGGAAAACGACGAGCCGATGCCCATGGTCACCAGCAATCCCACCAGCAGCATCAGCAGCGCGCCGACGCCCTTGTTGTGGCCGATCCAGGCTGCCGAGGTTTCCACCAGGCTCTGGACTTCACCGGTGGCTTTCATTACTTCGGCAAAGCCCGAGGCGGCGATCATGATGAAGCCGATCATCGCCATCATCTTCATGCCTTCGGTGAACAGGTCGTCAGTCTCGCGCCAGCGCACCACACCCGATACCGAGAAAATCAGGAAGCCGACCAGGGCGCCAATGATCATCGAGTCGACCAGGAGCTGGATGGCGAACGCCGCGACAATCGCCAGCCCCGCCACCAGCAGGGTCATGGGGTTGTAGCGCACCGCCACCTGCTCGACCCGAGCGATCCTCTTCAGGTCGTAGACGCGTTTCTTGCGGTAGCTGAACAACGACAACAGCAGGCCAAACACCATGCCCAACGCCGGAATGCCCATGGCATGGGTGACGTTGATACCACTGACATCCACGCCGCTGCGAGCGATGTTGGCCAGCAGGATTTCGTTGAGGAAGATATTGCCGAAGCCCACCGGCAGGAACATGTAGGGCGTGATCAGGCCGAAGGTCATGACGCAGGCGATCAACCGGCGGTCCAGCTGCAACTTGGTCAGCACATAGAGCAGCGGCGGCACCAGCAGCGGAATGAAAGCGATATGGATCGGCAGAATGTTCTGGGAGGCGACCGCGACCGTTCCCAGCAGACCGATCAGCACCCATTTGACGCCCGTGCCGCCGGCGGTGTCCTGGCGATCCACCAGGGCCAGGGCTTTGTCCGCCAGGGCGTGGGCCATGCCGGACTTGGCAATCGCCACGGCGAAAGCGCCGAGCAAGGCATAGGACAGCGCCACCGTCGCACCGCCACCCAGGCCGGCATTGAACGCCTTGAGCGTTGCCTCGATCCCCAGGCCACCCGTCAGCCCCCCCACCAACGCGCCGATAATCAGCGCGATCACCACATGCACGCGGGACAGGCTGAGCACCAGCATGACGCCAACCGCGGCAATTACTGCATTTATCATCGTTACCTCAAAGCACAGCGATGGAAAGCCACCGGACAAAAAGGTCGCGACTTTGCAGCAAGCGGCGGCAAGCTGCAAGGGCCGTGGGGCGGGTTTTCAAGTCTCGCCATATTGACTACCACCACCGCCCCACCCTTGTGGGAGCGAGCTTGCTCGCGATAGCAATCTTTCGATAGCTATCCATGTGGCTGAACTGACGCCATCGCGAGCAAGCTGAACTGGCCTAATGATTTTGGACACTTCAATCGGGCGCTATGATGGCGCCCAAATCTGAGGTGTTTTTGGTTATGCGTAAATCTTACTCCAGTGAGTTCAAACTCAAAGCGGCCAGCATGGTGCTGGACGAGGGACAGTCGGTTCCCGAAGTCTGCGCCAGCCTGGATATTGGGCCCACGGCGCTTCGCCGCTGGGTCGATCAGGTTCGCAAGGAACGCTTGGGTTCGACCCCGGTGGGTACCAAGGCGATTACCGCTGATCAGCGTGAAATTCAGCAGCTCAAAGCGTTGCTCAGGCAAAAAGACCTGGAC
>NZ_FMXV01000017.1:0-143052 GCF_900104425.1 Pseudomonas sp. NFACC13-1
CTTTTTGCCTGAGCAACGCTTTGAGCTGCTGAATTTCACGCTGATCAGCGGTAATCGCCTTGGCACCCACCGGGGTCGAACCCAAGCGTTCCTTGCGAACCTGATCGACCCAGCGGCGAAGCGCCGTGGGCCCAATATCCAGGCTGGCGCAGACTTCGGGAACCGACTGTCCCTCGTCCAGCACCATGCTGGCCGCTTTGAGTTTGAACTCACTGGAGTAAGATTTACGCATAACCAAAAACACCTCAGATTTGGGCGCCATCATAGCGCCCGATTGAAGTGTCCAAAATCATTAGGCCAGTTCACTGACGCCCCTTGGTTTTCTGGATCGCGCGGCCCTTGTCCACCCGGACCGGGTCGCCGTGGTGCATGGTGACCTGCGCAGAACGTGGCGCCAAACGCGCGAACGCTGCTATCGGCTCGCCAGTGCGCTTTCCAACGAGGGCATGGGGGCAGGGGACACGGTTTCGATCCTGTCCCCCAACACCCCTGCCATGCTCGAAGCCCATTTTGGCGTGCCGCTTTGCGGCGCGGTGCTCAATACCGTCAACTACCGCCTCGATGCGGAAGGCGTGGCATTCATCCTGCGTCATGGGGAATGCAAGCTTTTGTTGGTGGATCGCGAGTTTGCCGCACTCGCGGTTGCCGCCCTCGAACGTCTCGAGCATCCACCCGTGGTCATCGATATCAATGATCACTTGGCGCCCCTGGGCAACAGCATTGGCGATGTCGACTACGAAACCTTTATCGGCCGCGGCAGCCCGGATTTCCAAGGCGTGTGGCCCAGTGATGAGTGGCAGCCCATCGCACTCAATTACACGTCCGGCACCACAGGCGATCCGAAGGGGGTCGTGGCCAGCCATCGCGGTACCTATCTCATGAGCATGCTGCAGATGACCAACTGGCCCCTTTCCCGGGCGCCACGGTACCTGTGGACATTGCCTATGTTCCACGCCAACGGCTGGTGTTTTACCTGGGCTATCACTGCCGCTGCTGGCACCCACGTGTGTTTGAGGAAGGTCTCGGCAGAAGCGGTGTTCGATGCGATCGATACCCAGGGTGTCGATCACTTCTGCGCGGCACCGATTGTCATGGCCATGATCGCCAACTCAGCCGATCGTCCCCCGCTTGAAACGCCGGTTCGCGTGCTGACGGCGGGCTCTCCGCCTCCGGCAACCGTACTTGATGCCGTCGTTTCCTTAGGCTTCGACGTTGACCATGTGTACGGCATTACCGAAGTATCCGGCACACCGATCAGTTGCGTCTGGCAGGACGGTTGGAACGCGCTCGCGCAAAGTGACCAAGGCACCTTGCGCGTACGCCAGGGCGCTCGTGCGGCTGGATTTGAGGGCTTGATGGTGGCTGACGCTGACACCCTGCAGCCGGTTCCAAAAGACGGCCACACCACCGGAGAACTGCTGCTCAAAGGCAACACCGTGATGATGGGTTATCTGAAAAACGAAAACGCGACGCGCAAAGCCTTTGAAGGTGGCTGGTTCCACACCGGTGATGTCGCAGTGGTGCACCCTAACGGTTACATACAAATCACCGACCGCTGCAAGGACGTCATCATTTCCGGAGGAGAGAATATCTCGTCCGTCGAAATCGAAGAAGCCATCCACTGTCATCCGGCTGTTTTGCATGCAGCCGTCGTCGCGCAGCCTGATGACATCTGGGGCGAGGTGCCGTGCGCGTTTATCGAACTCAAAGGCGGGGCTGAGCGGCCTACCGAAGCCGACATGATCGCGTTCTGCCAAGCGCGCCTTGCTCGTTTCAAGTGTCCTCGCAGAGTGATCTTCATGGAATTGCCCAAGACCGCGACCGGGAAAATCCAGAAGTTTCTTCTGCGAGAACAGGCCGGCAGTCGCGATGCAATTGTGCGTTTAGCATCGAGTGGTTGAACCGGGTTCAGTTCGCCCAAGGCGGTCGGGCTCAATCGTTGATATTCCCACCGCATCTTCATCGAGCGTTTCGCATCCAACTCACACGCTGCCACCCATCAAGCAGTGAGCACTTATGCACACTACAAAAACAAAGGGCGCCCACAATGTCGAACAAAAACAATAAACTGTGGTTGGTTTTAGCTATTGCTTCCCCAGCATCCGTGGCATACGCCGACATCGTAAAGGATGCAAAAGGAAGTCTGGAACTCCGTAATTTTTACTACAACCGCGATTACCGAAACGACGGGGCAACCCAATCGAAACGGGATGAGTGGGCTCAAGGTTTCATTCTTAATCTGCAGTCAGGCTTCACCGAGGGCAGGGTTGGCTTCGGTATCGATGCCCAAGGCCTTCTAGGTGTGAAGCTGGACTCGAGTTCGGATCGAACGGGTTCTGGACTCCTCGCCTACGATTCCCAGCGGAACGTCGAAGACGAATACGCAAAGATGACCTTGACCGCGAAAGCGCGTATGGGGCGAAGTGAATTGAAGATAGGCGGGCTCAGCCCGCTGATGCCCTTGCTATGGAGCAACAACAGCAGGCTGCTGCCGCAAGTGTTTCGCGGCGGCATGCTGGTATCCAATGACCTGGATCCACTCTCCGTGACTGCGATAAGAGTCAATGCCGTCAGGCAGCGTAACTCCACAGACTTCGAGTCTCTAACCACATTTGGCTATCGGGCTATCGAAGCCGATCACTTCAACTATCTTGCTTTCGACTATAAGGCTCTACCCACGCTGACGCTCAGTGCGCATGCCGCACAGCTTGAGGATCTATATCGGTCGAATTTCTTTGGCATGAAGCTGAACCAACCCATCACGCACGGTAGCGTTATCGCAGACATTCGCCTGTTCGATGCGAAAGAAACCGGAGATAAGAATTTAGGGGAGGTGGACAATCGGACACTGAGTAGCTACTTCGCTTACAGCCTTCAAGGTCATACCTTGGGTGGTGGATATCAGAAAGCATGGGGCGACACCCCGTTCGCCTTTGTTAATGGAACGGACACCTATCTGTTCGCTGAGTCGCTCGCGAGTACATTTACAGCGCCCAATGAACGTATCTGGTTCGCGCGCTATGACTTCGACTTCGTCGCCGTTGGCGTGCCCGGGCTTACCCTCGGCCTCAAGTATGTGAGCGGTCAAGACGTTGACCCAACGCTGCTGACGACACGCCAAGCGGCTGCGTTGAGAGCGGAAGACGAAGAGGGGAAAGAGTGGGAGCGTGTGACTGACCTTACTTACGTTGTGCAAAGCGGCCCGGCGAAAGGTGTCGCCGTGCAGTGGAGAAACTCGACCAATCGCTCGACCTACGCCGACAGCGCGAACGAAAACCGCCTCATCGTTCGTTATACGGTGAACTTCTAGTCGAGCATCGGGCGCTTTTCTCAGTCGGCTTCTTCAATGGTTTTTTCTGGGATGCCTGGCTTTCATCGCCGCGTTCAGCAGCTTTGATGCGCACAACAAGAGGTTCATCCCGCAGCTGTTGCAATCGGGTCATACAACGACAAGCGCCGCTGCTCCCTGGTCGGGACAGCGGCGTTATTGTCTAACGTTTGCGGCTATTTGTAATGTTGCTCAAACACCGCCAACTGCTCGGGCTTGATCAACTGAAAGGGCACCCAGACGTCCGTTTCCACCGGTTCTCCCTTGATCATCTTGAGTGCGGCCTGTACCGCGCTGGTCGCCTGGGCCTTGGGGTCCTGGAACACCGAGGCGACCAGCATCCCGCGCTTGATCGCCGCCAGGCCGTCGGGCAGGCCGTCGATACCGACGATGGCGACCTCGCCCTTGGCTTTGCCGGCCTGCTGCAAGGCCATGGCCGCACCGATGGCCATCTCGTCGTTGTTGGCGACGATGGCGTCAAACCGACTGCCGGCCAGCAACCAGTTACTGGTCAGGTCCATCCCTTTGTTGCGCTGCCACTCGGCACTTTGCTGCTCGACGATCTTGATCCCGGGATAGTCCTTGAGCACCTGTTTGACGCCTTCGGTGCGGTCGTGGGTGGCGTTTTGCGCCAGGTCGCCCATGATGATCGCCAGGTTGCCCTTGCCGCCAAGCTTTTCGGCCAGGTAGCGCATCTGCAGTTGTCCGGCCTCAATGTCATTGGACGCCACCGTGACGACGCCCTTGGGCAAGGTGCGCTCGTCCGGGTGACGGTTGACGTAGACCAGTGGCGTCTTCGCTTCGACTGCGGCGCGGGTGATGTTGGCCGTGGCGGAGGTGTCTACCGGCAAGACAATGACCGCGTCCACTTTCTGGTTGATAAAGCCTTGGACCTGGTTGAGTTGGCGCACCACATCGCCTTGGGCGTCCTCGAACTGGATCTGCACGTTTTCCTTTTTCGCGGCCTCGTCCAGGCCGTTACGCACGTAGGTCATGAAATTGTCGTCGACCCTGGCGATGCTGACGCCGATGCGGTAGTCGGCGGCGGCCCATTGGCTGAACAGCAGCAGGGTGGCGAAAAGCAGTGTGCAACGACGCATGATGGTTTTCCTTTTGTTGTTATGAGTTGTACGTCACCAGGAGATGAAAATCTGCCGCACGTCTTGAACACGGCGCGGCTTTATCCATCAAGCGTGAAGGCCTGCCGGAAACGCTCCAGCGCGACCTCGCTGTCACCGCTGGCCCAGCCTTCGAGGCCGACGACACCGCTGTATCCCATGCCGAACAAGGCCCTGGCAATGGCGGGATAGTGGATTTCACCGGTGCCGGGCTCCATGCGCCCCGGGACGTCGGCGACCTGGATTTCACCGATGGCGTTGCCGGCGCGCTGGATCAGTTCGATCAGGTTTCCTTCGCCGATCTGCGCGTGATAGAGGTCCAGGTTCATCTTCAGGTGGGGGCTGCCCACGGCTTCGATCAGCGCCAGGGTATCGTCGGCGCGGGCGAACGGCGTGCCTGGGTGGTCGACGTCGGTATTGAGGTTTTCCAGCAGGAATACCCGACCCGCGTCTTCGCCCAGGCGGGCGATTTTTTCCAGCGTCTTGCAGGCGCTCAACCACATGCGGCCGGTGGCCTGGGCCACGGGTTTGACCGGCAAGCCCTGGGCGTCCAGGCCAGTGCCGTGCAGGTTCAGGCTCGGGCAACCCAATTGAGCGGCGACGGCCAAGGACTCCTGGGCGCTGCCGAGCAGCTGCCGGATCGCCTCGGGATCGGTCAGGTTGCCCGAGAGGTAGCCGGTCATGGAGGAGAAGTCCGCGCCGGTCGCGGCGAGGGCTTGGATGTCTTTGCTCGCCCAGTTCCATATCTCGACGCTGAAGCCCAACGCATGGATGCGTTTGACCCGTTCGATGAAGGGCAGGTCGATGAAAACCATCTCGGCACTGACTGCCAGTTTGAACGGTATGAAACTCATGAAAGCGCTCCCTGCACACGTACCGTCTTGCCCTGTTGGAAGGACTCGATACAGGCGCGGGCAATGGCCAGTGCTGCCCGCGCGTCTTCACCACTGGCCAAGGGTTTTTCTCCACTGCGCACGCAGTTGGCGAAGTGGTTGAGCTCGGCCACATAGGCATCCCGCAGCAAGTCGGTGTCCATGCGCTGGGTGTCGGCCTGGACCCCATTGGCCAGGTACCGCAGCAAGTCAGAGTCGTTGACGTTACCCATGGTCAGCATGCCAGCGCTGCCGAACACTTCGCCGCGGACATCGTAGCCATACACGGCCTGGAAGTTGGCCTCGGCCGTGGCGATGGCACCATTGTCGAAACGGATGGTGACCACCGCGGTGTCGAGAAAACCCTTGTCCTTGTAGGCGGGGGCGATCAGGGCATCGGCCATCACAAAAACCTCAACCGCCTCGGCACCCGGATTCAGGTAGCGCAGGGTATCGAAGTCATGGATCAGGGTTTCCAGGAAGATCACCCATTGCGGCGACGCGGCCGGGTTGTTCAGCGCCGGGTCGCGGGTCAGCGAGCGCAGCAGTTGTGGCGTACCGATCCGGCCGGCAGCGACGTCCAGATGAGCGGTGCGGAAACTTCTGGCAAAACGGCGATTGAAGCCGACTTGGAGCGTGACCCGTGCATCGGCAGCGGCGGCGATGGCGCGGTCCGCTTCGTCCAGGGTGATGGCCATCGGTTTTTCACAGAACACCCCTTTGCCGGCCCGGGCCGCACTGATCACCAGTTCGGCATGGCTGCGTGCCGGGGCGGCAATCAGCACGGCGTCGATGTCCGGGTCATCCAGCAATTGCTGTGGATCGGTATAGACCTTCTGCACGTCCAGTTCTGCTGCCAGGCGTGCGGCCTGGCCGGGGGTAGGATCGGCGATGGCGGCGAGGCAGGCGCCGGGGATGTGCCGGGCGGCGGTCAGGCCGTGAAAACTGCCCATGCGACCAGCGCCGATAAGGCCCAGGCGGAGGATCTTGGATGTGCTCATGAACATGACTCCCTTTATTGTTTTTACGACTCGGCGATAAGAATGTCCTCGTCTGTTCATCTAGGGAGCAAGCGCTGTGCCAATAGTTATCTTATTGATATTTAAAGATTTTAATTTGAATTGCTGTTCACTTTAATGACATGTCTATACTGACATGTCGAAAATATGAACATGTGGCCGGACAATGGATCAGCAACCTGCAGCATTGAGCGCCGAAGACCGTGATTACCTCACCACCCTGGGCCCTGCGTCGTTGAACGAAGGACCCAGCACTGCGCTGGATGAGGCCTGGCGAGCGTGCCTGCGGGGGGAGGTTGATCGTCCTGCCGGGATCCGGCGGGTGATTTGGGCGTCCTGGTTGCGCAGCGTCAATGCCGACCTCGATCCGGAAGACGGCGAGTACCGTTTTGTCGCGCCTGCCGACCTGACCGCGACACTGGCCGCCAACCGGCTGCTGATCGCCGCGGCGGCGCAAGTCATGCGCGGTTTGCTCGCTTATAACCCCAGGGGCCATATCAACCTGACAGATGCCGAAGGCACGACGTTGTACTTCTGTGGCCTGGACCTCACCCCCATAGGCAGTCGACTGCTGGAATCGGTACAGGGCACCAATTGCACCGGTCTGGCGATCGTCGAAGACCGTTTGGTGTATGTGCTGGCCGAGGAGAACTTCGGGCTTGGCCTGCGCCAGCGCCGCATGCATTGTGCCGCCGCGCCAATCCGCGATGCCCAGGGCCGGACGCTGGGTATGTTGACTTTGACGGCAGAGCCGGGCTGGTTTCATTTCCATACGCTGGGCACCGTCCAGGCCGCGGCCGAGGCCGTCTCCAGGCAGATGACACTGCAAGCCTTGCTCGAGGAGCAACAAACCGTCCTTGAAGTGCTCAACGAGGGGTTGGTGGTATTGGATGAGCGCGGCTGCATCAAGGCACTCAACCATTACGCCCGACAGTTGTTCCGCGTGGGGCGTGACCTGCTCGGGAGCCCGTTCAAGAGCCTGGGCAAGAGCGAATTGACCGATGCGGTCCTGTTCGGGGGCGGGGAAGGGGTACGGGACCTGGATTGCACCTTTGAACTGCACGACCGCAGCCATCTGGCCTGCCTAGTGTCGGTCTGCCCGCTGGAGCAAGGTGGGCGGATTGTTTCGTTGCGCGAGAACCGCCGCATCCGGGAAATCACCCGGCGGATCATCGGCACCCAGGCCAGCTATACCTTCGAAACCATCCTGGGCCGCTCACAGGCGATTCAGGATGCACTGCACCTGGCCCGGATCGCCAGTCGCAGCGACTCCACTACGCTGATCCTCGGTGAGAGCGGCACGGGCAAGGAACTGTTCGCCCAGGCCATCCATAATGCCAGCGACCGCAGTGGCGGGCCTTTCGTGGCGGTCAATTGCGGGGCCATTCCCCGTGACCTGGTGCAGAGCGAACTGTTCGGTCATGTCGAAGGCGCCTTCACCGGATCGGCTCGCGGTGGGTCGGCGGGCAAGTTCGAGTTGGCCGATGGCGGGACGATCTTCCTCGACGAAATCGGCGACATGTCCTTCGATGCACAGGTCAGCTTGCTGCGTGTCCTGCAGGAAGGCGAGGTGACACGGGTGGGGGCGAAGAAATCGCTGCGGGTCAACGTCCGCATCATCGCCGCCACACATCGCAACCTGAGCCAGGCGGTGGCCGAGGGCGCCTTTCGTGAGGACCTTTACTACCGGCTCAACGTGCTGAACCTGACGGTGCCGCCGCTGCGGATGCGCCGCGAAGATGTGCCGTTGCTGGCGCGGCATTTTCTCGCGCGGTGTGCACGGTCGCTACGCAAGACGATGCAGGACCTTTCACCTGCGGCGCTGGAGATGCTTGGCGCCTATCACTGGCCGGGCAACGTCCGTGAGCTGGAAAACGTCATAGAGCGAGCGACCAACCTGGCGATGACCGAACTGATCGAACCGAGCGATCTTGCGCTGGAAATCAGGCAGCGAGGGCGGCCATCGCCGTGGGTAGGTGTGCCTGAGCCGCGGACGGCTCCGGACCTGGGTACTCATGAGATGAATGCCATCATCGCTGCCCTCAAGGACACGCGCGGAAATATCCGCCTGGCTGCTCAACGGTTGAATGTGTCGCGTGGCGGGCTGTACAACAAAATGAGTCGATTTGGGCTCAAGGTCGATGCGTTTCGTTCTTAGCGGGCTGATCGGCACCGCCGGGGCAAAGCCGAAGCGCTCGATCAGCCACGCCCACAGCGGCGCAAAGATCAGGCCTCCCAGGCTGGCCCCCGGAACTGATCGGAGGGCCGGGACAGGAAGGATGTTACAAACTTGCTATTTCCCTTTCGGGCCGATGACAGCAGAGCCGACTATCCTTGCGGACACTGAACGTAAACGCTGCATCCATGAAAAAGAGACGCCATGTCACATTATGATTGCGCCATCGGCTCCAGACCCGGCATCTCACGTGGCAATCGAACCTGTTTGACCAGGTCCCGGTTGCTCCGGACAGTTTCAACGACAATGTTCTGTCTTTTCACGACAACGCCTGGGTATGGCCAGGACCTGCCAGCCGCGACGGACACGACGGTGACGGTGACTCAAGCGCAGGAAATGGTTGCCAGGGCCACCCTCGGCGCCGTTCCCTGGAGCGGTCCTGAGTCCGGCCCGCCCGCCCAGCATGGCAAGAGCATCGCCATTGTCGCAGAAGATATGCGCAACGGCGGCATTGTCGGCGTCGCCCAGGGTGCTCGCGAGGCCGCCAAGGCGATGGGCTGGACGCTGAGGGTATTCGATGGCGCTGGATCCTCGGCCGGGCGTGCAAAGGCCTTTGCCGACGCCCTGGCGGCGAACCCCGATGGGCTCATTCTGTGTGGCGCCGATGCCCTTGAAAACAAGGCGGAGCTGGCTGTCTTCGCCGACAAGGGCGTGCCGGTGGTGGGCTGGCACGCCGGGGAGCGCCCCGGGCCGATTGTTGGCACACCGATGGCCATGAACGTCACGACCGACCCGCTGGAAGTGGCTCGCATCACGGCCATGGCGGCGGTGGCGCAGTCGAACGGAAAGGCCGGAGTGGTCATCCTGACCGACTCCAGGTACAGCATCGCCATGGCGAAAGCCAAGGCCATGGAACGCGTCATTCGGGCCTGTCGGGAATGCTCGTTGCTGGAGGTGCGCGATGTCGCGATCTCCGAAAGTCGCGAGAAGATGCCGGCGATCACCACGGAACTGCTTCAGCGCCATGGCAAGCGTTGGACCCACACACTGGCCATCAACGATATCTATTTCGACTATGCGGTTGCCACCTTGGCCAGCGCCGCGATACCTCGCGACGGCATCAGTCTGTTGTCTGCCGGTGACGGTAGCGCTTCGGCGTTCTTGCGCATCCAGGAAAAAAACTACCAGACCGTCACCGTGGCCGAGCCGCTCAATGTGCATGGCTGGCAAGTGATCGATGAATTGAACCGACTGATGGCAGGCCAGCCGGTGAGCGGCTTCGTGGCACCGGTTCACTTGGTCAATGCCGACAATATCACCTTGGACGGCGGGACGAAGCTGCTCTATGACCCCAGCAATGGTTATCGAGACATCTATCGATTCCAGTGGAATCCCTGAGCGTTGGACATGACTGCACGGCAGGGGAGCCTGGGGTTTCCAGGCTGCCAACGCTCCGTCGAAAAATAATCGCGTCGACCTGTCGATTTCGACCATTGTCATTCGATTAGTCCGTAGAGCCGCCACAAGGGCGGCCATTCCCAGGAGATACGAGCATGCGATTTATGGTGATCGTCAAGGCCAGTCCGGAGTCGGAAGCCGGAGAAATGCCTAGCGAAGAACTGCTGGCCGCCATGGGCGCCTACAACGAAGAGTTGGTCAAGGCCGGGGTGATGCTCGCCGGTGAAGGCCTGCATCCCAGCGCCGAAGGCGTGCGTGTGCAGTTTTCCGGCAAGAACCGGACTGTCGTCGATGGGCCCTTTGCTGAGACCAAGGAGCTGATCGCCGGCTTCTGGATCTTCAAGGTCCAGTCATTGCAGGAGGCAATCGACTGGGTCAAGCGGTGCCCGAACCCGATGGTCAGCGACAGCGAAATCGAAATCCGCCAGATCTTCGAACTCGAGGAGTTCGGCGAGTCCTTTACCCCCGAATTGCGCGAGCAGGAAGAACGCTTGCGGGCGCAGATGGCCGGTCAATCGTGACGCCGGCGACAGGAGAACCCAGCATGAGAATCATCCCTTACCTGACCTTCAACGGCCGCTGCAAGGAAGCCTTTGCGTTTTACAAGGAGGTGCTTGGCGGCGATCTGTTTTCCATGTCCTATGCCGAGGCGCCCGAGGACGTCGGCATGCCCAAGGACGCCAGCCTGATCATGCACGCCTGCCTGACCTTGGGCAATTTCAGCCTGATGGCGTCCGACTGCCCACCGGGCCAGCCATACAGCAAACCACAAGGCGTATCGATTTCCCTCAATGTCGACAGCGTGAAGGAGGCCGAGCGGCTGTTCGAGCGCTTGAGTGAGGACGGACACGTGCAGATGCCCTTGGACAAGACCTTCTGGGCGGAACGCTTCGCCATGTTCGAGGACCGTTTCGGAATCGCCTGGATGGTCAATTGCGAGGGCCAGCCATAAGTCGAACGCTGCCTGGTCGCGATGCGCCGCCTGGCCCTTGGCAGCGCTCGCGACATGCCTCAATTCCTGCCCATGGGTTGACGATTCTGGCGAGCACGCTTGCCAGGGTTTCCCTCTGGCATGTGAACCTTGCGCCAATACTGCGTTCAGTTATTGAGTTGCCGCTTTACATAACCCTGTGGGAGCGAGCTTGCTCGCGATGATGGTGGATCAGTGACAGGGGTTGAGACTGACACTCCGCCATCGCGAGCAAGCTCGCTCCCACAGGGGGGCAGTCTGATCTGGCGGCTGCGCCAGTGCCGATAAGGACTTCGCATGCACCCAACCTCATCCACATTCCCCTTGAACGCCACAGTCGAACGCGAGCTCAGCCCGCGCGCGGTCAGCACGGGGATTGTCCTCGGTATCCTGCTGACACCCTCCAATGTCTACGCCGGGTTGAAGATCGGTTGGTCGTTCAACATGTCGATCATTGCCTTGCTGATCGGCTATGGCATCTGGCAAGGCCTGGCCAGTCGATCGGTGGGGCGACTGCCCTGGACGCTGCACGAAAGCAACATCAACCAGACCGTGGCTTCCGCTGCGGCGTCGATCATTTCCGGCGGGCTGGTCGCGCCCATCCCGGCCTACACCCTGTTGACCGGCCAGCAGTTGGATGCCATTCCCATGGTGGCCTGGGTCTTTTCGGTGAGTTTCCTGGGGATCTGGATTGCCTGGTACCTGCGACCCTCGCTGCTCAATGACAAGGCGCTGAAATTTCCCGAAGGCATGGCGACCCTGGAAACGCTGCTGCACATCTACAACCACGGCCACGAGGCCGCGACGCGTTTGAAGGTGCTGCTTGGCGCCGCGCTGCTGTCCGGGCTGGTCAAGGCGGTCGACACCTTCATGTGGGCCATCCCGCGCTGGTCTCCGAACGCTCAACTGGAGCGCCTGACCTTTACCGCTGACCCTTCGCTGCTATTGGTGGGGTTCGGCGGGATCATCGGTATTCGCGTGGGCCTGACCCTGCTGCTCGGTGCTGTGCTGGCGTGGGGCGGGTTGGCGCCGTGGCTGTTGGAACAGGGCCTGGTGCAGTTGCCGCACGGCAGCAGCGGCCCGCAGTTCGCGGCGCTGGTGGAGTGGTTGCTCTGGCCGGGGGTGAGCCTGATGGTCTGTTCGACCCTGGCCTCACTGGCGATTCGCCTGTGGGCATTGCACCGGTCCACCAAGGCGGGCGGCGGGGCGATCTGGACGATACCCAAGCCTGGGCCTGCCGCCGGTTTCGCGCTGTCGATCATCCTGGTGGTCAGCCTGCAAGTGCTATTGTTCGGTATCAACCCGTGGATGGCCTTGTTGACCATTCCCCTGGCGATCTGCCTCGCGGCGGTGGCGGCCCGGGTGGTCGGCGCCACGGGTATTCCGCCGATCGGGGCCATCGGGCAATTGTCCCAACTGAGTTTCGGCATCGTCGCCCCGGGGCAGGTGCCGATCAACCTGATGAGCGCCAATACCGCCGGTGGTTCGGCCGGGCAGTGCACCGACTTGATGAACGACTTCAAGGTCGGCCGGGCGATTGGCGCCACACCGCGCAAGCAATTGATCGCCCAGACCCTGGGCATTTTCATCGGTAGCATCGTCGGCGTGCTGGCCTATCTGGCCCTGATCCCGGACCCGCAAACCATGCTGCTCACCGAAGAGTGGCCGGCCCCGGCGGTCGCCACCTGGAAGGCCGTGGCGCAAACCCTGACCCTGGGCCTGGATTCATTGTCAGCGAGCATTCGCTGGGCGATTTTCATCGGCGGCCTGGTGGGTTTGTTGTTGGGGATCCTCGACAGCCTGCTGCCGGCGCATCGGGCCCGCTACCTGCCGAGCACGGCGGCCCTGGGCCTGGCCTTCGTCCTGCCGGCCTCGGTGTCCCTGATGATGGCGCTCGGTGCGGTGCTGACGTGGCTGGTGAGCTGTCGCTGGCCGAGCCTCACCGAACGCTTCGCCATTACCGCGGCGGCGGGGTTGATTGCCGGGGAGAGCATTACCGGGGTGGGGGCTTCGTTGTGGCAGATGCTTGGCAATGGGTGAGGGCGACCTCAGTTATCAGGAAACGGCAACGACAGAAGCCAGGCACTGAAGGCCTTCAGCGCCGGCAGGTGTTGGTATCGGCTCGCGTAGACAAGGTAATAGCGGCGTCCACTTTCCATCGGTTCAAACAGCGCAACCAGGTCGCCGCTCTTCAGTTCGTCCTGGACCAGGATTTGTGGAACCAGCCCAATCCCGATCCCCGCCGACACGGCTTGGATCAGGTGGGCAGTCAGTTCAAAGCTCGGGCCGGATCGCATGTTGCGGTGGTCGACGTTGTGCTTGTCGAACCAGTCCGACCAGGCTCCGGGCCTTGATACGACGTTCAACAAGGCATGCTCGGCAACGTTCGCCGGCGACATTGCCCGGTACTCGGGCAATGCGGTCGGGCTGGCCACCACCACCAGCTTTTCCGTGAGCAACTGATGTGCAATGTAGCCAGGCCACTCCCCCGAGCCTGCGCAGATGATCGCATTCATGTCGTGGGTGGAGGATTGAACGTCCTCGCGGATGATCCTCGAATGTATGTGCACCAGCAGGTCCGGATGCTTGGCATAGAATTCATGCATCCGCGGCAGCAGCCATTTGGAACCGAGGGTTGGCAGCACGGCCAGGTTCAATGGGCCGGTGTCGCTCTTGTAGGCGATGGCCTGCAACGTTGCGCTTCGAATACGCCCCAACGCGGCCGCCAACTCGTGCTGATACAGCGCGCCGGCGGCGGTCAGTTCAATCTTTCGGCCTTCGCGGCGGAAGAGTTCGATTTCAAGTTGCGCCTCCAGGGTCTGCACCTGCCGGCTGACGGCGCTTTGGGTCAGTGCCAACTCTTCCGCGGCCTTGGTGAAGCTGCAATGGCGTGCGGCGGCCTCAAAGGCAACCAGCAGCGACATCGAGGGCGTCAGTCGTCTAGGGTTCATTCATAAAGCTCATGCAAAAACAGCAGGAATTACGTTTGCTCCGACCGTATAGGCAGGCAAGAATCATGAAAACCTTATGCAGCTGCTCGATACGTCCTGTACTGAGCATACGTAATGTGAATGCATAGATTAGCTTTTCAGCCTGTAGGAATACATCATGATTGCCCGGTTATCGCCTCCTGAACCCCAGAAAGCGACCTATGACGCTTTTCTGAATGCGCTCCAAGTGGCGGGATTCCAAGGCGAGATTGCCCGCGACCATGGCGATCGGACGGTATTGGCCACCGACAATTCCATCTACCAGCGCCTGCCTCAAGCGGCGGTATTCCCCCTGGATGAACAGGACGTGATGATCCTGGCACGGCTGGCCGCCGAACCCGCGCACCGTGCGGTCGTGCTTACGCCGCGCGGTGGCGGTACCGGCACCAACGGGCAATCGCTCACCGACGGTGTGGTGGTCGACCTTTCCCGCCATTTGAACAAGATCCTGGAAATCAACGTCGAGGAACGCTGGGCCAGGGTACAGAGCGGTGTGGTCAAGGATCAGTTGAACGCAGCGCTCAAGCCCTACGGTTTGTTCTTTGCACCCGAGCTCTCGACATCGAACCGCGCCACCATTGGCGGCATGATCAACACGGACGCGAGTGGCCAGGGCAGTTGTACCTACGGCAAGACGCGCGATCACGTGCTCGAGCTTTCGACGGTGTTGCTGGGCGGTGATCGTCTCACCAGTTCAGCCGTCGACGCCGCGCTGTTGCCGGCGCTGGTCGAACGCCAGGATCGGGTGGGGAAGGTCTACCAGTGCGCGGTGGACATCGCCGATACCCAAGCCGAGCTGATCAGGGACACCTTTCCGACACTCAACCGTTGCCTGACCGGTTATGACTTGGCCCATCTGCGCGAGCCAGATGGGCGCTTCAATTTGAACAGCGTTCTTTGCGGCTCCGAAGGGTCCCTGGGCTTCATCATCGAGGCCAAACTGAACGTCCTGCCTATTCCGAAATACTCCATCCTGGTGAACGTGCGTTACGCCGGGTTCATGGATGCCTTGCGTGACGCGAAGGCGTTGATGGCAATGAAGCCGCTGTCGATCGAGACCGTGGACTCGAAAGTGCTGATGCTGGCGATGAAGGACATTGTCTGGCACGGCGTCGCCGAGTATTTCCCTGAAGACCCTGATACGCCGACGCTCGGGATCAACCTCATCGAGTTCAGCGGGGATGACGAAGCGGCGGTTCAGCAGCAGGTTCATGAGTTCGTTCGGCACCTGCAACGCGATACTTCCGTGGTCCGTTTAGGCCACACACTGGCCATCGGCGCCGATGCGCTCAAGCGTGTCTATGCGATGCGCAAGCGCGCCGTGGGGTTATTGGGCAACGTCAAGGGCGAGGCCAGGCCCCAGCCCTTTGTCGAAGACACCGCTGTTCCACCCGAACATCTGGCGGACTTCATCCAGGCGTTCCGTGCACTGCTCGATCGCCATGGCCTGCAGTACGGCATGTTCGGTCACGTCGATGCCGGGGTCTTGCATGTGCGACCGATCCTCGACATGAAGGACCCGGCCCAGGCCGCCTTGATCCGGCCGATTTCCGATGCGGTCGCGGCCTTGACGCAACAGTACGGCGGACTGTTGTGGGGCGAACATGGCAAGGGCCTGAGGTCGCAATACGTGCCCGATTACTTCGGTGATCTGTACCCCGCGCTGCAAGCGCTGAAGGCGGCGTTCGATCCATTCAACCAACTCAACCCAGGCAAGATCGCCACCCCGAACACGCTGCCCGGCGCTCGATTGACCCGTGTCGATGAAGTGCAAATGCGCGGTGCCCTGGATCGCACCATCGATGAGCGTGTCTGGCAAAGCTATGACACGGCGGTTCATTGCAATGGCAATGGCGCGTGCTACAACTTCGACCCTGATGACGCCATGTGCCCGTCCTGGAAGGCGACGCGCAATCGCATTCACTCGCCCAAGGGGCGGGCGTCGCTGGTCCGCGAATGGCTGAGGTTGCAGGGCGAGCAGGGTGTCGATGTACTGGCGGCCAGCGAGCGGGTTCGAGGGGCTGGCGGGGCGCCGAGCGGTGCGCGCCGGGCCGTGAATAGCCTGGCCCGGAAAATGGGGCAGCCGGATTTTTCCCATGAGGTCTACGAGGCGATGAGCGGTTGCCTGGCCTGCAAATCCTGCGCGGGCCAATGCCCTGTCAAAGTGAATGTGCCGGAGTTCCGCTCGCGTTTCCTTGAGCTTTATCACAGTCGCTACCTGCGTCCCCTCAAGGACTACCTGATTGGCTCACTGGAATACACGGTTCCGTATTTCGCCAAGATGCCGCGGCTGTACAACTTCGTGATGAGTGCCCGGCCGATCCGCTGGGGGCTCGAACGAGTCGCCGGGATGGTCGATAGCCCGCTGCTCAGCCTGGTGGATTTTGCCGCTGTGTGCCGGCGCTGGAGCGTGGAAGTGGCAACTCCGGAACGCTTGGAAGCGCTTAGCGCTGAGCAGCGTGAGAAAAGCGTCGTCCTCGTTCAGGACGCTTTCACCCGGTTTTTTGAAACGCCATTGCTCGTTGATTGGGTGGAGCTGATCTCGAGGCTGGGCTACCGAGTCTTCCTGGCCCCGTACGCGCCCAACGGCAAACCGCTTCAGGTGCAGGGTTTCCTGAAAGCGTTCGAGAAGGCCGCCAGCTTCAACGGCCAGACCTTGCTCAGCCTCCAGCGGTATCGAGTGCCATTGGTGGGGCTCGATCCGGCGATGACCCTGGTCTATCGACAGGAATATGCCAAGACACTGGATGCCGGCAACGCTCCCCAGGTGTTGCTCGCGCAGGAGTGGCTGATGGATGCCCTGCCGGAAGATGCGGCAGTGGAGGAGGGAGAGCCTTACCACTTCCTGCCCCATTGCACGGAAAAGACCAATGAGCCGGGCAGCATCGGGCAATGGCAGAAGATTTTCCAGCGCATGGGCCTGACGCTTCACGTACAAGCCAGCGGCTGTTGCGGAATGTCGGGCACCTACGGGCATGAAGCGCGAAACGCTGGAACGTCCGACACGATCTACGAGCAGTCCTGGAAGCCGCTCCTGCAGAAACTCAATCAGTCGGGCAGGGTGGTTGCCGATGGGTACTCTTGCCGCAGCCAGGTGAAGCGGCAAGAGGGTGTGACGGTGCTTCATCCCCTGCAGGTTCTGTTGGCGCGGGTGAAAGGCGTGTCGGCCGAGCGTGGATAGTCACAGATCCTCCCTGTAGGAGCGAGCTTGCTCGCGAAGGCGCTGGGTCAGGCAATGAAGTATTGGCAGGGCGGGCCTCATCGCGAGCAAGCTCGCTCCCACATCGGGTCTGGGTATGGCCGGCATTGCCGACAAAGGAAATACCCGGCCGTACTTTCAATGCCCTTATTCTTCACGAACCGTGTTCCATGCCATCACCTGAAGGCCATTGATGGGCTTTTCATTGCGAATATCCTTTGTTCATCCGTGACCCGGCACAACAGAGCGCATCGCAATGAACAGCCCACGCACCCTCTACCAGAAACACATCGATAGCCACACTGTCGCGACCCTGGACAATCAAGGGCATGTATTGCTTTATATCGACCGCCAGGTGGCCAACGAATACACCAGTCCTCAAGCCTTCAGCGGGCTTCGCGAGGCCAAGCGCCGCGTCTGGCGTCCTCGCGCGACGCTGGCGGTCGTCGACCACGTCAACCCGACCAGCCCGAACCGTATCGCGGCAATGCCTGATGCCGGTGGCGCCTTGCAGGTCTCATATTTCGAGGAGAACTGTCGGGAGTTCGGCATCGAGCTTTTCGATGTGCTGGACAAGCGCCAGGGGATTGAGCACGTGGTCGCGCCGGAGCAGGGTTTTATCCTGCCCGGCATGGTAGTGGCCGCGGGCGACAGCCATACCACGACCTACGGTGCCCTGGGGGCGTTTGGTTTTGGTATTGGCACTTCTGAAATCGAGCATCTGCTGGCGACGCAGACGTTGGTCTACAAGCGCCTGAAAACCATGCGGGTCACAGTCACCGGCACGCTGGGCATGGGCATCACCTCGAAGGACATCATCATGGCGCTGATCGAGAAGATTGGCGCCGCAGGTGCGACCGGGTACGCCATCGAGTTCGCCGGCCCGGTCATCAGCGCATTGAGCGTCGAGGCGCGGATGACCATTTGCAACATGGCGGTGGAGGCGGGCGCCCGAGGGGCTTTCATGGCGCCCGACGAAAAGGTCTATGACTACGTCAAGTCCAAGCCACGTGCCCCTCAAGGCGAACGCTGGCATGCCGCTGAAAAGAAGTGGCGTGAGCTCTTCACCGACGAAGGCGCAGTGTTCGACAGCGAAGTCCTGGTGGACGTGGATGCGTTGGAGCCTATGGTGACCTGGGGAACCAGCCCGGACCAGGCGTCGCCTGTCAGTGGCAACGTTCCAGACCCGGCGACCGTCGCCGATCCGATCCTGCGCCAGGGCATGCAGCGCGCCTTGACCTATATGGGCCTGGAAGCTGGCATGGCGTTGCGTGACGTGCAAATCAGTCATGCGTTCATCGGCTCGTGCACCAACGCGCGCATCGAAGACTTGCGTGACGTGGCACGGGTGGTGCGAGGCAGGAAAGTCGCCTCGACAGTGCGCGCGATGATCGTTCCCGGATCAACGCTGGTGCGTGCCCAGGCTGAAGAGGAAGGCTTGGCCAGGGTCTTCCTTGATGCCGGTTTTGAATGGCGTCAATCCGGGTGCTCGATGTGCCTGGCGATGAACGACGACGTGCTTGCTGCGGGTGATCGTTGCGCGTCCAGCACCAACCGAAACTTTGAAGGTCGTCAGGGGGCGGGCGCACGGACTCATCTCATGAGCCCGGCAATGGTTGCCGCAGCGGCCATCCGAGGGCGCCTGACGGACGTACGCCTGTTGGCCGAGGAGGCTTGAACCATGCAACCTTTTGAGATCGTGACCGGAAAAGCCGCGCCTTTGCTCGCATCGAACATCGATACCGACGTCATCATGCCCAAACAGTTCTTGAAGGGGATTGATCGAAGTGGTTTGGACAAGGGCGTATTTTTCGACCTGCGTTTTCTGGAGTCTGGCGAACCAAACCCAGACTTTATCCTCAACCAACCGGCGTGGAGCGGGGCCAATTTCCTGGTGACCGGGCCCAACTTCGGTTGTGGTTCCAGCCGCGAGCATGCGGTATGGGGGCTCAAGCAACTGGGGATCCGTGCACTGATCGGCACCCGCTTCGCCGGCATCTTCTATGACAACTGTCAGCGTAACGGCGTACTCGCGATACAGCTTTGCGAATCGCAGTTACAGCGACTGGCTCGTGTCGTGAACAATGGCGCAACCGCGACAATCAGTGTCGATCTGCCGAATCAGCGGATTTGGCTAAGTGATGGTTCGGTCATCGAGTTCGCCATCGATGCGCTGTGCAAGCAATCGTTGTTGTCAGGGTTGGACGCTATCGGCGCTACCTTACAGCAGGCGGCGCAGATACGTGATTTCGAAACGCGTCACTACGCCGAAAATCCGTGGCTGAACTGAGTTCCCAGGTGCGCTTGCCAGCCGTGGCTGCAGGACCTTCAAACGAGGGCGATTGTCTTGAAATGTTGCTCGAAAAACTCGATACATGCCCTGAGCTTGGCGGACTGGCTGAGCCGTGTCGGGTAGATGGCCCAGACATCGGCATTCTGGGCGTAGTCAGGCAGCACGCGCACCAGCTGTCCACTTTCAAGCAGGGGCTTCACGTCCCATAAAGAGCGCAGGAGGATGCCGGCACCACTCAAAGCCCAGCGCAGCACAATCTCACCATTGTTCGATGAAAGCGGGCCGTTGATTCGAATGGACTCTTCAACGCCGTCTTTCGTCAGGTTCCAGATGCCAAAGGCATTGTTACGTTCCTTGAGTACCAGGCAATCATGTCGGACCAGATCGTCCAGTGATGCCGGTACGCCGTGCTTTTCCAGGTACCCGGGAGTTGCACAGAGCACCCTGCGATTACTCACGAGTTTTTTTCCCAGAAGTTGTTGAGGGAGGTCGTAGCCCACCCTGATTTCGAGATCGAAGCCTTCGTTGACGATATCGACCATGCGATCGAACACGTCCAGGCGTATCTCCATTCGAGGGTACAGGTGCGACAGCGCGGCAATCGCGGGCGCAACGTGGTTACGACCAAACCCGAAAGAACTGCAGATATGCAAACACCCCTGCAATTGCTGGCGGGAGTCGGTCAGCTCGCTGATGAAGTCATCCATATCCCCCAGGAGCCGAGTGGCGAAGATGCGGACACGTTCGCCGTCGTCGGTCAATGCGACGCGTCGGGTCGTCCGGTGCAATAACTTGGCGCCCAACGCGGCCTCCAGGACGGAGATCCGCTTGCTGACATACGCAGGCGAAAATCCCAACGCCTCGGCAGCATTGCCAAAGCCGTTTTTGCGGATAACGGTGAGGAACACCCGCAGGTCCTCCGGTAACAAGGATTGTTCTCGCTGGGGCGGCTTGCGTCTCATGGCCTGGATGATTCCAATGATGTTATCGGTGCCAGTGTGTAATGGAGGCGCTAAAAGTTCATGCTTTGCCATGCAAGTGCCCATCGAACACACCGCTGAGATAAGCTTTTAACACACCCGTCTGGAAATAAAAAATGTGTTCCTAGCCTGGTTGCCATATCGATCAGGTTATTCCTGAAGTGCCTGATTCGTAGTTTCTTGGTTAATGATATATGGATAAATTCTGTCCACTTGTCAGCGCAATTGCAGCCATTATTATTGGCGCACTGAGTGGTCTGGAAGAGGTTGTTATGGCGCAGTTATTTGAAGGTTGTATAAAAGTGATCGTGCCCTGTGGTTCTTTGGGTGCGGGTGTTCGAGAAGAAGAAATTGCCTATGGGCTGGCCGCCGGGGCGCAAGTAATCGCCACGGACGCAGGTTCAACGGATAGCGGTGCGGCTTATCTTGCACTTGGAAAATCCAAGAACAACCGAGGCGCAGTCAAGCGTGACCTGACGATATTGATGAAAGCCCAGGCGAGGTCCGGAGTGCCGATCATTGTGGGGACCGCGGGGCAGGCGGGCGGTGATCTCAATCTGAATTGGACACGTGATATTGCCTTGGAAATCGCCAGGGAGTTGGGCGTGTCACCGAAAATTGCGCTCATCTATTGCGAGCAAGACAAGGGCACCATCAAGAAACTCAATGCAGCAGGTCGTATCAAGCCGCTCCCGCCTCATGGCGAGTTGGAAGACGCCACGGTGGACAGTTGTGAACACATTGTCGCGGCGCTGGGGGTAGAACCCTTTATCGCCGCTCTGGACGGCGGTGCCGATATCATATTGGCCGGCCGCGCGACCGACACTGCTGTCATTGCCTGTTATCCCATCTGGAAAGGCGCGCCCTGGGGACCGTCCTGGCATGCCGGCAAGACGGGCGAATGCGGCGTACAGTGCGCCGTCAACCCCACGCTCGGATCGGGCATCTTGCTAAGTGTCGATGCCAACGGCTTTGAAGTCGAGCCGTTGAGCCGGGACAACCAGTGCACGCCCCACAGCGTCTCGGCCCACATGCTCTATGAAAACAGCGATCCGTTCCGGTTGGTGGAGCCTGGCGGTGTCTTGAATGTGGCCCAGGCGCGTTATATCGCTGTAAATGGGCGTGCCGTCCGAGTGGAAGGCTCGCGCTGGGAAAAAATGCCCTACACGATGAAGTTGGAAGGGGCCGCCGCTGGTTTATATCAAACGATCATGTTGGTGGGCATCCAGGACCCGGATGTGCTCAATGATATAGATGGGTTTCATGATCGTTTGCTCGAGGCACTTTATACAAGAACCCGTCAATCCATTCCATCCGAAGAGCTGGGCGAGTTTCATATCTCCCTGCGCATGTATGGGTGGAATGGCGTCACCGGTGTAAAACCACCTTCCGGAACAATGCCGCCGCCTGAAATAGGCATGTTGTTTGTAGCCACTGCCGCCACGCAGGAAATGGCTAATACGATTGCTCATGCCTGTAATCCCTACTTCTTTCATTATCCCAGTGTCATGGGCAAGGAATTACCTTCGTACGGATTCGCCTTTACTCCTGCGGATATACCCCGAGGGCAAATTTATGAGTTCAAGTTGAATCACGTGGTGCAACTTGAGAATCCCATGGAGTTGGTACGCCTGACATGGGTTGATGGGGCGGACACGTTGACCGCAATGAAGGAGCTTGCACAATGATTAAATTGCGTGATGTCTGTCGGCATGTTCGATCCAAACAAGCCGGGCCGTTCTGGATTACGTTCGATATTTTTTTCAATGGGCGCGAGAATTTCGAGCGTTATTCCGACTGTGCCGCGCTGTCCCCCGCGCAATTCGCCAGTCTCTATGGCACCGATCCCGAACGGGTCAAGCGCATTGCGGTGCCGGACCTGGAAATGGTCAAGATTTCCTATCCCCGCACAACGCCACAAGGCGGAATGGTCGAGCGCGACATGCACGCCGGCCAGCAATACGTCCGCTTGCTTGACGTGGTCATCGACTGAGACGTTGGGCGCCGCGTCGCGCCTTGATCTGTTCGCCTCATGGACGAGGACTGACCCACCTATTGTTTGAAGGTGAGATGGGGTTCTTCAAGCAGGTTTCGGGACCATTCGAACTGGACACGAATCATTTTGCGACGCCCGACAACGGTGATTACCTCATACGGCGCTCCCTGACCAAGACATTCCCTACCAATGGTGAGTTGCACACTGCCGTCTGGGCCGCGCTTGATATTCGCAAACGCATCGACGGGGTGAAGGACATCGCTGCCATTAAGATCGAAACGTCAGAATTCAACCGTCGGGTACTGGCGGATACGCCGGAGAAATGGCTGCCGAAAACCCGGGAAACGGCCGACCACAGCCTGCCTTATAACGTGGTCCGGGCCTTGCTCGACGGTGACATCACGGTGGGCTCGTATTGCCCTGAGAAGATTGCCGACCCGGTGGCGATTGCCTTGATGGACAAGGTCAGCGTCGTTGAGGATCCGGCATTGACCGCACTGTTCCCACGGCATCTGGCCAACCGTGTCAGCGTGACCCTGGTTTGCGGCGAGCACATCGTGAGCGAGATGATCACCGGGCCCGGGTCAGTCGAAACGCCGATGACCGATTGTGATTTCGAACGTAAATTCCGGCGCATGGCCATGCCGCATATCGACACGTCGGCGCAGGCCGAAGTGCTTGGGTTCGTCGCTGGCCTTGAGAAACAAACCCGGTTCCAGCCACTGTTTAAAGCGATGGCTGTTTCATAGCCGGTCGGTCGCTTCAACGCGTTCTCGCAAAAGGAGCGACCAAGCGGGGCTTAGCAGCGGCCGGTCGTGGTGGCCGTTGGCAAAGTTCCTACGTAGCGGGCGCGAGGGCGGGCGTCATGGTGCTGGTTGTATTGCTCGCTGGCATGGGCTATCCAGCCGATCAGGCGTCCGACGCCCGCCAATGAAATTTCCTGTCCATGCAGCCCGAACTTGCGACCGATGAAACTCACCGGAAGGATGAATTCTGGTGGGTACGCAACGAGCTCCGATGCCACTGCAAAGGCTTTCTGCAGCTTTTCGAACTCGCGGTCGCCAGCGAACGCCGTGGTCAATGCCGCCATGAGATTACTGGCTCGCGGATCGTTGATGGAATGGACATTGGGGCCGAACCCGACAATGTGCCCGTCCTGGCTGTAGCGCTGCAAGATAGGATGCGCAGGGTCCGCGGCGGTACAGATTTCCTCGATCATCCTGCTGGCGGCTTCATTTCGGCCATACGCGATCTTGTGACCGCGGGCAGCGGCGAGGCCGGCAATGACTGCGTAGTAGGGGGTAGCACCCGTCGTGGCGGCGACGCGCACGCTGTGGGTGGTGTGATCCAGCTCGTGATCGATACTGAGGATCAGCAGGCGGCGGATCAGATCGGCGTGTTCTGGCGGGGCGCCGCAAGATCGGGTGATGAATTCATGCAAGGGGTGCGCACTCGGTTCGGTGGCGCCTACCACCAATGCGGCAAACCACCTCACGACATCGGCGCCGGTACGGGCGTAACTTTCAGGGGAAAGGTCAAAGGCCTTGGGGTTTTCTCGTTGTACCAAAGGGAAAAGCGCGATGGCTTTTTCCTGGGCGGACATGTGTTCGTAGATATCCAACAGCTTGACGCAGTCCTTCGGTACGCGAGGCAGCGACGCGCCGAACGCCCCAGGCACTTGCCAGATCAATTCGGCGACGTCTTCAACTGTCGCACGGTCAGCCAGTTCGATGACGTCATGGCCCCGATAAAACAGGCCGTCATCGGTGATCAGCGTAATCGCGCTGTCCGACGGCGACGAGCGCTTGGACGCGTGTTTCTCTCCCACCGGGCGCTTGACCAGGCGCTGGATGTCTTCGGCCCAATAGCGGCGCTTGGGCGTACCTGGGATCTTGAGGGAACGGATATTTTTGCGGCTGACATAGGCGTACAGCGTCGGCAGGCTGATGCCGAGTAGGGTTGCCGCCTCTTCTGCCGAAAGGTAGAGGTCTTCTTGTTGTGGCATGACGAGTCCGATCAGATTGATTAAAAGGCGTACATGTTTATTAGATATACCGACATTTCGTCAATGTCTACAAAAAGGCAATTTTCTATCCAAGAATGACTCAAGTCGTTCGTCCAAGCTGACGCGATTGATAGGGATATTGACGAAAAAAATCAAGATTTACAGCTTTTGACCCCCTATGTAGATTTCGAGTGCGCAAAAGTTGTTCACATTGATTTTCGATGACATCGATAAAAATAAAAACGAAAAGGTGAAACGCATGGCTTGGTTAGGTTTCGCAATGGTCGTCACGTTTATGGCATTGATCATAAGCAAACGACTTTCTGCAGTGACGGCGCTCATCCTCATTCCGGTTGCTTTCGGGCTGGCCAGTGGGGCAGGGCCGGAACTGGGCGCAATGGTGATGGACGGCGTCAAGCAAGTAGCCCCCACTGCATTGATGTTGATGTTTGCCATCCTGTATTTCGCGATCATGTTTGACGCAGGGCTCTTTGAGCCCGCCGTACGGCGAATTCTGCGGTATGTAGGCAATGACCCGCTTAGAGTCGTGCTGGGCACGGCGCTGTTGGCTGCAGTTATTTCGTTCGATGGGGACGGTGCGACAACGGTCTTGATCGTTACGACCGCGTTCCTGCCGCTCTACCTGCGACTGGGGATGAACCCACTCATTCTGGCGCTGATGCTTTTGCTGACCAACACGGTGGTGAACCTGATTCCCTGGGGAGGGCCGGTCGCCCGAGCCGCCAGTGCCCTTCATCTTGATGTAGCGCAGATGTTCCTGGGATTGGTGCCCGCCCTGTGCGCAGGGCTTGCCTACGCATTCGTTGTGGCGTTTTGGATAGGCCACAAGGAGCGACGTCGCTTGGGTTGGACACCCGGTACCCAGGACGTTGCACCCCAGGAGGTCGCCTTGCCGACCGTGCAATCGGACACACAACGGCCGAAGCTTTTCTGGGTGAACCTGGCGCTCACCGCAGGGCTCATGTACGCCATGGCGACAGGGCTGGCACCTTTGCCGATGTTAATGATGGTGGGTTTTTCCCTGGCCTTGCTGATCAACTATCCGCGCTTGTCGGAACAGAAGGCTCGGGTCGCGGCTCATTCCGAAAGCGTCCTGATGGTCATCGCCCTGATCTTTGCTTCAGGTGCGTTCACCGGGATTTTGTCAGGCACCGGTATGATCGATGGCATGTCGGAGAAAATCGTCCAACTGATTCCTGACGGTGGCGGGCAATACTTCAGCATCATTACCGCGCTGGTCGCCTTGCCGCTTAACTTCTTGTTGTCCAACGACGCGTTTTTTTTCGGTATTTTGCCGGTGCTGGGCGCGGCGGGCGCCGAGTACGGTATCGACCCGATGCATATCGCCCGCGCATCGGTACTGGGACAACCCGTCCATGCGCTTAGCCCGTTGGTCGCCGCGGTTTATCTCATCAGCGGGATCATCAAGCGCGACATGGGTGACATGCAACGCTATTGCCTGCTCTGGGCCATCGGCAGCAGCCTTGTTCTGATTGTAACGGCCGTTATTACACGGGCAATTATCTGAATAACTAGTTTGTTGCACCAACGTTTCAAGGACGCTCGGTCGCGTCTGCTTACGTCAAAATAAAAATAATAGATGAGGTGGTCGATGAACTCGATTAATGCCGTCGCTATGACGTTGCTGTCGACATTGTTTGTAGCTGATATTTGTCTTTCCGCAACTATCAGTAACCCGGACAGGTTCCAGCATGAAGGCAAGTTGAATGCTTATCTGCGGGCGATGTATATCAATACGCAGATAACCAACGATTTGATCGAAGACCGTTTTGGTGGTTTTCCGGACGGTGCCGAACTGGGCGGGACAGGGGTTGGCGCGATCCTGGACTATAACTCTAGCTATTGGGCCGGTGTTGCAGGATTCGATGCCTCGTTGTATGGCGTGGCCATGATCGACTCCAAAGACAATGGTCGGAATTTGTTTGACGACACCGATGGCACTAACGGCGGCTTCGCCAAAGTCGGGCAGAGTTACTTCAAGTTGCGTTATGAGGGAAACGGCTGGAACGCCGATTCGCAAATAGGCCGGGGCCGGTTCGATGCGGGGACGTTGGTCACGCTCGACACTCGGATCGTCCCGGGTTCCTATCAAGGAGGCCGGGCTCACTTGAATTTTACCGAGATGGGCATTGGCCCGCTTCCCGGTACGTTGGGGTTTGAAACCGCCTACATCAATCGCACTTCTCCTCGGGACCGAGAAGAATTCGAACATCTGCTGAGCCAGTCAGGCGAGGAAATAAAAGACCTGTACACCTACGGCATCAAATACGATTTGAAGGCCATCGAGCTGAGTTACGACCATGGCGTGTCGCGGGATTTCAATGAAAACACCCGTTACGGATTGACGCTTAAAGCACCCCTCGGTGAAAAAGCCGGCATTGTATTGGACGGTCAATATTACGAGTTCCAAAAGGCTGGACGGATCTGGGCACGCGATTGGCAGGCGGGCCAGGCCGCTTATGATGACGAGGCAACATGGTTGAATATCAACCTGGGTTTGTTGCTCGATAAACTTCGCCTGGGCGTCTCATTTTCCGAGACAAAAGCCGAGTTGACTAATGGGCAACTTGGGTATGCCTATTTCGATCATGCCGATAACGTGGATGGCAAGATGGACGCTTGGACACGCTCCGGCAATGACTTCAATAACGATGGTGAGCGAACCTGGCAAATAGGTGCCGAGTACGACTTGAGCGGGCATTCGTTATTAGGCGCTTCGCTGGACGGTTTCAAGGTCATGGCCATTTACAAGCAAGGCGAGTTTGACGCCACTGATCCTTTGAGTGGCCGGCGCACTGACGTGCGCGAACGGCAGAACGAATACCGTCTCTACTATCGCTTCGATGAAAAGGAATACGCCGGGCTTTCAGTGGGTTTGATTTATATCGATTACCGAATCGACCAGGACTTTGTCGCGCTTGTGTCCGCTCAACCCGACAACGTGGTGAGCGGCTCAGAGGCTCGGGTGTACCTGGATTACGCATTTTGATTGTCGGACATATCTATCGAGAGGGCCCGTGATGTTTAAACCACGCCACACAATAGTGGTGACACAGCGATTCTTCGATTCAAAAAGCGTGCGCTTCCTGCAGAGCCAGGGCTGTGACGTTGTCGTCGCGCCACTGGCTCAGGGGCAAGCGGATGGTGACTTGAGCGAACGCCAGTTGATCGATCTTCTTCACGATGCCGACGGTTGGATCGTCGGACACGCGCACGTGACGTCGAGCCTGTTGAATGCGCTCCCGCGCCTGCAGGTCATCGCTCGTCGTGGCGTGGGCTACGAGCGGGTCGATACGGCAGCAGTGGAGGCGGCGGGGAAGGTGGCGACGATTGCTATCGGTGGCAACGATGCCAGCGTCGCTGACCACGCCGTAGCGTTGATGCTCGCCGTGTGTCGCCAGCTCAAGCATTGCCAGTTGGGGTTGTCCGCCAATGACTGGACGATCCCCCTGGGAGGCGACCTCTATCGCAAGACCGTTGGCGTCGTCGGTTTGGGCCGGATTGGTCGGGGTGTGCTGCAGCGGTTGTCGGGGTTCGAAATCAAGCCGCTGATCTGCACCCCCGACCCGGGCAGCGCCCACGTCGACGGCATTTCAAGAAATTGCTTTGTCGACCTGGAAACGCTGCTCGAGGAAAGCGATTTCATCACCCTTCATGCGCCGCTCAACCCACACACCCACGGGCTGATCGATAGGCATGCGCTGAAACGGATGAAGCCTTCCGCGGTGCTGATCAATACCGCGAGGGGTGGGCTGGTGCGTGATGCGGATCTGCTGTGGGCTCTGCGAGAAAAGCAATTGGCCGGGGCAGGGCTGGACGTATTCGAAAGCGAGTCGGATCCGGCGCTTTCGATCGTGACCGAACAACTCATCCAGCTCCCTAACGTGATCGTGACGCCCCATGTCGGCGCTTCTACGGTCGAGGGGCTCAATCGTACCAATCTGATTGCCGCTCAATGTGCGGTGGCCGTCCTGGAGGGGCGTAGCCCGCCGGGTGATTGCGTCATCGCTGACGGACGTCGCTCTACTGGCTCGAAGGAGAATCCATGAATACCCCGATCAAAGTCCTGACGCCAACGGGCGCCATTGGCACCGGTTTCCCACGGGCGGCGTTTGACCAGACGCTGTTGAAACCCAGGGCCGCCCGCCGCGTCCTGTCGTTCAGGCCGCCTTGCAGGACCGGGACAGGCACGGGGCTCAATGGGCGTTCATGCTGCTGGACGCGCTTGGAGCCGTTGAGGAGGACTGGCCATGAGTTGCGTTGAAAGCTCGTCGGCGGATTCACCCCCGCCGGTTCATCCTGACCTGGTGGCCGTGGCCACGACGCTGCGTGAACAAGGGCTGCTGCCGGTTGTGCAGGGGGACGTGCAACATGTCCGGGCGCAACTGGAACGGATCAATGCCTGGGCGGCACAACGCAGTGTGCCGCTATCCTACGAGCGTACCTTGGGGTTTGCCGTCGATGGTCGAACGGTGCCCTGCAAGCTCTATTGGCCAGAGGGCGATGAGACGCCTTGCTTGATGTTCTACTGCCACGGTGGTGGGTTTCGCCACGGCTCGCTCGGCGGCTGGGATGCGCCGCTGCGCCAGTTGGTGCGTGACAGTGGCTTGGCGGTGCTGTCCATCGACTATGCGTTATCGCCGGAATATCGATTTCCGGTGGCGTTCAACGAAGTGGTGTCGATCGTCAGCCGGGTCATCAAGCTCGGGGCAATCACGGATTGCCCCGTACGTGGTTATGCCTTGGGCGGGGATTCGGCGGGCGCCAACCTGGCCTTGGGGGCTGCGATTGCGCTACGCGACGCGGGGTTGGATGTGCTGCGGCAGTTGTTGCTGTTCTACGGCAGCTACTCGCGCGATATGACCTCCGAATCGTGGCAAAGGCTGGGTGGATACGGGGGGCAGAATCTGTCGGTGGAGACCATGAGTGCCTACTGGACCAGCTACCTGCCCAATGACGAAGATGACTGGCGGGTGCAGCCGATCAACGCTGACTTGGCTGGCTTGCCACCGGTGCGATTGGTCGTGGGCGAACTGGACCCGCTGCGAGATGAAAACCGTGAGTTGGCGCAGCGGTTGGAAAGCGCGGGCGTGGCTACACACCTGCAGGTACTCGCGAACATGACTCACGGGTTCGTTCGATTCAATGAGGTGGCCCCTGTCGTGCGCAACGTCATTGCTGTCCAGGGCTGCGCTTTGCGCAAGGTACTTTGCGCTCAGGCGAACGTCCCATGAGCCTGTTCTGTATCGCGGACTTTGCACGAACCTGCGTCGGCATGCTCATCGTCATGACGGCCAATACCCTGGTGGCTGGCACGCTCCCCGTCGGGCCTGCCGCGGGAGATAGGGCGCCGTCGGCGTTTTACCGCTGGTCTGAAGCAATGCCCCCTCTGCCCGGTGCGCTGCTGCGAAGCGAGACGTTGCCGGTGCAGCCGCAGATGCCGGCCGCCGCACAGGCTTTGCGCCTGCTCTACAGCTCCACCGACGAGCGCTGGCACTCCGGACTCGTTCCGGTCAGCGGGACATTGTACCTGCCAGCTGGAGGTCCGCCGGCGCAAGGCTGGCCGCTGTTGGCCTGGGCCCACGGTACACTGGGGATTGCCGATGCCTGCGCACCGTCCTGGGCCGGATGGCGCGACCGTGATGCGGCTTACATCAATCGCTGGCTGATGCGCGGCTTCGCGGTGGTCGCCACCGATTATCAAGGTCTGGGAGGGCCGGGACCGCACCCCTATACGTTCTGGCAGGCCGAGGGACGCTCTGTGCTGGACTCGATTCGTGCTGCTCGTTCGATCAGGCCCGGCCTGATCGCCAATCACACAATTCTGGCCGGGCAATCCCAAGGGGGAGGAGCGGCGTTGGGGGCAGCGATCCTTGCCGGCCGCTACGCACCGGAGCTTCCTATCCGGAGTGCGGTACTCACGGCTCCGAACAGCACATTTCCCCAAGGTCCCATTGCGTTGCCGCCGCGCCAGTCCAACACGGTGTTCCTGACATTGGCCTCCGGTGGCTTGCGCGAGGGCCAGCCACGGATAGAGGACATCCTGACGGCCAAGGGGCTTGAGCTGTTGCGTGTCGCCCGGGAGGGCTGTACCCGGGACATTGCTCGCAAATCCAAAGCGTTACAGGTCGGTTCGTTTGCCGAGCTTATGACCATTACTCCCGAGGCATTGGATGCTGCGCGCATCCCAACGACCGACATGCCGCAGGCATCGATTGCGTTCCCGTTATTCATTGCCACCGGCCTGGCTGATCAAACGATCACGCCCGTGCGCCAGTATGCCGTCGCGGTGGCGTTGTGTGCCGCTGGCAATCAAGTCACCTGGCGCACGTATGAAGGCCTGGGGCATGACGGGGTGCTGCTGGGTTCACTGGATGATGCATTTGCTTTCGTCGCGACACAGCTCGATGGAGCGGGCCCAGGCTCGAATTGCTCGGCTTTGCAGCGTCCCGGTCCGCCGGGTGAAAGAGATGCAACAGCGCCATTTAACGATGACTGAGTGCACCCTGTGGGAGCGAGCTTGCTCGCGAAGACGGTGGGGCGGGCAATGAAGTGTCGGCAGGGCGGGGGCCATCGCGAGCAAGCTCGCACACAGGGGGCTGGGTATGGCCCGAGCCTTTCGATAGGCACAGATCCCACATTGGCTCTGGGTATGGCCCGGCCTTGCGACTGGGTGAAGGCGTTGTCGAGGTCGCCTGGTCTCAGGACGCGTCCTGCTGATAGGTGCAACCTACGTAGAGATCGCTGTCCTTGTTTTCGGTGGAGACCACGCGCAGGGTCGCGCCGTTGTCGAGGTTGCGCTGGTAATCCACGTAGCCGTCGGTATCCAGCGTCTTTTCCAGTTTCAGGGCGCTGGCGAATTTCTCTGCGTCGGCCTTCGGGTTGCTGCTTTTGGCCTGGAGAAAGAAGCTGAAGCGGTCGGTCATCACCAGGGTGGTCGACGACACGCCGTGCACCGTCAGCGCCGGCGAGGCTTGCCAGGCGCCGCCGCCCCACGGGGTGTGCGCTTCATCCTTGGGGAGCGTCAGTTGCTCGGCGTCAACCAGGTTGTTGAACTCGCCCACCTGCTGCGCACTGGCCTGGCACTGCGCCAGTGCCTTGAACAGATCGCTGTGGCTCGGGCCAGCGGCCGAAACAGCGAAGGTGGACAGGCACCCGGCCAGGGCGACGAGACCAAGAGAGATTTTCATGCCTACATCCTTGTTCAGTTGAATAACAGGTGATGGATACCCGAAGTCAATGGCTGCAAGCATCGGATATTGCTGCCCGGCTGCACACGGGCCTGCGCTGCAGGTTGGAAGCTTGCCATTGCTGACTTGAATAGGCCATCAGGTTATCCCTGAGGGTGGACTGTCGTAGAAACACTTTTTTGCTCATTTCTGGCACCGGTAGTCGGCGAGATAACGGTCGGCATGACCAACCCACAGGCCACCGCAGCACTGACGGCCTGTTGGCGGCTTACCGAGCCCAGCTTGCGTCGCGCATTGAGCAGGTGGAAGTCGATGGTGCGTTCGGAGCAGGTCAGGATGTGGCTGATTTCCCAGGTGGTCTTTCCTTCGCTGGCCCAGTACAGGCAGTCCATTTCCTTGGGCGTCAGGTCCTGGCGCGCTTGGGCAGGCCGTTGCAGTTGATGTCGTATCCCGGCGAGCAGGTAGGGAATGAGCATGAACAGTTGATAGACGGCAGGGTTGGAAACCCCTTTCTGTTCGGTGATCTGTGTGTCGTCGAAGGCCACGCTCAAGGTTCCCCTGAGCATTTCGTAGCGCAGTGGGATGCTCACGCCGCTGCGCAGGCCGTGTAGCTCGCGTTGCTCCCAGAAATGCCGGGAGCGTCCCCGGGCGCGCCGTCGTTCGCTGTCCCAGAAAAGCGGCACCAGCTCGCGTCGACAGTGTCTGAGTATCGGGTCGATCTCGATCAACCCATCACAGCGGTAGTGTTCCAGCCAGCGTTTGGGGAAGGTGGTGATGAGACCGGCGAGAGGGTCGGTATCCCCCGGCGTTGCCGGCCCGAGGCTGATGAGGTAGCTGCCGAAGCCGAGTTGGCGCAGTACTTTGTTCAGCAGGCGCTCCCAATCGCAACGGTTGGCATCCTTGGCGAGGCTCGTGAAGGCGGTCAGCGTAGCAGCACGCTCGGCTTGGGTCCGGCCGCAGGCGGGGGAGTGGTGTTTGTCCATAAACGGATCGCTCTAGTTGTAGCAGGAATGAAACAGTCGGAGTACAGGAAGGAAGGGGCGCATGCCCCCTCCGGATGGATCACTTGTGCACGTGACACCGGATGAAGCTGCGGAACAGGTCCAGGCCGTTTTCGGTGAGGATGCTTTCAGGGTGGAACTGCACGCCCTCCACCGGCAGGTGGCGATGGCGCACGCCCATGACATAGCCGTCGTCCGTGGATCTGGACGTGATCTCCAGGCAGTCGGGTAACGGCTGCTCGCTGATCATCAACGAGTGGTAGCGGGTCGCCCTAATCGCATGTGCCTGGGTGTGGTCATAGACGCCCTTGCCGTCGTTCTCGATCGTGCTCACCTTGCCGTGCATCACGTGTGGGGCCCGGCAAACCTGGGCACCGAAGGCCAGGCCGATGGCCTGGTGACCCAGGCACACACCCAGCAGCGGCAGGCGTCCCTGAAAGTGCCTGATCACTTCGATGTAGCCCACATCGGCCGGATGCCCAGGCCCAGGGCCCAGCACGCAGAAATCCGGTGAGAACGCTTCAATGCGCTGGATGAGGTCCGGTACGTCGTGACGCTCGACGTGGGTTTCCAGCCCCAGTTGTTCCAGGTATTGGCTGATGATGAAGACGAAGCTGTCATAGGCGTCGATCAAGAATACTTTCACAGTGCGATCTCCTGGCCGGTCACTGCCCGATAGACGGAACCCATCTTGTACAGTGTCTCTTTCCACTCAAGCTCTGGCACCGAATCGGCCACCACTCCGGCGGACGCACGCAAGTGGTACGTACCCTCATCGAAGACCGTCGAGCGAATGCACAATGCGGTGTTGACGCTGCCATCGAAACCGACCAGGCCCAGGGCCCCGGCATAAATGCCCCGGCGGTTGCTTTCCATCCCTTCGATCAGCTCCATCGCTCTAACCTTGGGCGCGCCGGACATGGTGCCCGCGGGGAACGAGGCCTTGATCACGTCGAAGGCATCCAGGCCCGGGCGCAGCAAGCCGCGAACGTTCGACACCATGTGGTAGAGGTGCGAGTACTCTTCCACCAGCATGAACTCATCGACCTCCAGCGAGCCGGCCTGGCACACGCGACCGATATCGTTGCGACACAGGTCTATGAGCATCAGGTGTTCGGCGCGCTCCTTCTCGGAGCGGGTCAGCTCCAGGACCAACTGAGTCGGATCGACGCCAGGCTTCTTGCCCACGGTGCCGGCGATCGGGCGCATCTCGATCAAGTCGTCCTTGATCCTGACGAACAGCTCGGGGCTGGCGCCGATCAGGTCGATGCCGCCTACGTGGGCCAGGTACATGTAGGGGGAAGGGTTGCGCAGGCGCAGGTTCTGGTACACGTCGAACGGCGAAACCTGCGAGCGGATGCGAATCTCATGACCGAGCTGGATCTGGTAGACGTCGCCGGCGCGGATGTGCTCCATCGCCACTTCGACACGCTCGACGAATTGCTCCGGGGTCACCGTGCGCTCTTCCTCGAAGCCCTCGGGGTATGGTGGCGGGGCCAGTGCCTCGGATGCCGGGGTTGTGCTCAGGAAGGGGTAGTCCTCCAGCGTGCGGGGCGACCAGAGATCGTGGTTATTGATCAAGGTTTCGACGATGCCATTGCTATGGAAATAAACCAGGGTCTGATAGACCGACAGGGCAATGAGCGGGTAGTCGTAGGTCTGTTTGGCCAGATCGGGAAGTCGCTCGATCAGGCGAACGCAGTCGTAGGAGAAATAGCCAAAGAATGCCAGGCTCGAAGGGGCGTTGGATGCAGGTTGGAACGTTGCCTGGATCGCCCGGAGCAGGTTCCACGCAGCCTCGCTGTCGGGTAGATGGATCTTGTGTTCCGGATCGACCTGCATGCCCGCTTGCCGCAGGCTGGCGGACAAATGTTCACACAGGGCGGCGCAGCCTCTCAGTTGGGCCTGGCCCTCATTGATACACACTTCGAAAAGCGGTTCGAGCCCGACGATCGTCGCCCGGCGATCACGGCTTGGGCCGGACAGTGATTCAAGAATGAAAACAGACTCGCGACCCAGTTTTTCCAGTGCATTTGCATATATGCCAAGTGCATCCGTAGGTCGACGTTCTTCACGGCGAAGAACATTCACGCCAATTAAATTTTTATTCAAGGTTAATACCATATTCAAGGTGTAACGATTCAGGCGCTCGATTAAGAGAGCGCCACGGGAATATAAAGCGCGCGGGCACTTTAAATACGAGTTGACGGATATTCTGAATAGACGGGACGGACGCTGTTCATGTCGCGCGCACTAAAAAGCTTGCAATGGATTGCAGCCAATTGTTGCGCAGGGCACAAGGCGCGAGCGCCTTCGATTTCAGAGGGGAAAGATCAGGACGTTGCTGGCAGGCAGCAGACAGGCTCCGGTCTTCGCTGGATTAGCGACGCCAGATATTGCTTTTGAAGATGGCCAGAATGGCCTGGGAACAGCTGTCGGGATAGCTGTGGGAGGAACTGATAGCAGAAAGGTGATAGTACATTTTTAGACATCCCAGTCTTGGCTAAGCACTGCGGAAATAATTGGCAGTGCGGCGAAATTACCAGTGTGCCCTAGGGCTGTCAACTGCTGAGGGCATATTAATCTTTCATTCATTTCTGAATGTCGACGGGGGCCCTACGCGTATGTAATCGCGCGTGCCTTTAACAAGAAACTCGTGCGCGCACAACTGCGAGATAGCGCAGCTGGGTATTTATAAGTTCTGTTACTAACGTAGCGGCCGTTGAGTTCCAGTAACCCATCAAACCTGAGCGGCTGAAATGAAAGAGCATTTAGAGACATTCAAGAAGCGGTACGACCCGATTCATCATGCCTATTGGACCGACGTCCTCAGTGACACCGAGCTGGCGGCCTGGCACCAGGCACAGTTGCGGGAAGTGGTCGGCCACGTGAAGCGGTCCTCGCCGTTCTATTCCAAGCACCTTGCCCAAGTCGACGAGCGTTCGCTGACCTTGGATGACCTCGCCACCTTGCCATTCACGACCAAGGATGATCTGCGCGAAGCAGGCTTCGACATCTTGTCCGGCCCGCTGGAAGACAGCATCTTCTATTACGAGACCACGGGGACCACCGGGCCCGCCACACCATGCCCGCGGGACCGCAAGGAGAGCTACGCGAGCAATCGCCAACTGGCCATGGCCTACCAGGCCGTGATCGAAAAGCATTTCCCGGGCGAAAAGACCGTGGTCGGCATCATGGGACCTACCGAGGTCCATTCCTTCGGTGACACCCTGGGCGATGTCTGCACCCAGCTCGACTTGTGTAATGCCAAGATCTGGCCGCACTCACCGGTGATCGGTTGGCCCAAGGCACTGCAACTGCTCAAGGACCTGCGGATCGGCGTGCTCGCATCGGCGCCGGGGCTCTTGCTGGCCATGGCCAAGGAAGCCGAGCGTCAAGGCTTGAACCCACGCGAGGACTTCGCCCTGCGCACGTTCATGATGAGCGGCGAGCTGTGCACCCCTGCGTTGAAGAACAACCTCTACAGCCTGTGGGGCGCGCAGTCCTACAACAGCCTGTATGGCTCCCAGGAAGCGATGATCATCGCGGCCTGTAACGCCAACGACCAGTTGGTGCCGCATCGCCTCAACTACATCATCGAGGTGCTCGATCCCAAGTCCGGGGAAAGCCTGGGCTGTACCGGCGACGGTGAGTTGTGCGTGACCATGCTGATCCCTGGCAGCAAGCCGTTGATTCGCTACCGCACGGGCGATCTGGTCTCGATCCAGTCGCGCCCCGGCTATCCGCAATCGATGCGCCAGACCGTCAAGGTCGTCGGTCGGGTGAAGGATGCCGTGCAACTGAACGATCGCGCCTTCTCGGCCGCACAGATCGAGCAGGCGCTGCTTGAAGGCGTCGAACAATGCCTTGGTTACCAGATCATCCTCAGTCGCGCCAATGATCGCGACACCGTCATCGCCAAGTTGGAAATGTCGCGCTTCTTCGAAGGCGATCGTGGACGTCTGGTGTTGCTGATCAAGGAGCGCCTGCGCGAACGGCTGGGGGTCGATGCCACGGTCATGGTGGTGGGCGATCTGGCCGAGCATGTGAACCTTGGCAGTTGGTTCAGTTGGAAAGAAGCGCGCATCGTCGATCAGCGTCAAGGCCAGTGAGGTCAGCGATGAGCCTGTCTGTTCGCGTGATTGATAACGCCAATGAACTGTTCGAGTCCGTCAGGCAACTCAGGAGTCGCCACCTGGGGATCAACCCGGCACGGGAGGATGACTTCGAGCGAAGGGAGCAGGTGCGCGACGCCTTGTCCTATCACCTGGTCTACCTGGACAAGGACGAAGTGGTCGGGACGTTGCGCGTCACGCCACTGGGTCATGGCCTGAGCTTCGTCGAGCGAGCGGTCGACGTGCAGGCCTATTTCGAACAATCGACGGATGCCTTCGATGCCAATCGCCTGGTGCTGGACGAGCGATACCGCGGCGGTCGGCACCTGCGCATGTTTCTCCTGCAAGCGGCCATTTGGCTGAAAGCCAACACTCACCTGCGATTCATCTCGGCACTATGCCGCGGCCAATTGGCTGCGCTCTATGTCGGCCTGGGCGGGCGCGTGCTGGTGGATGACGTTACCTGGACCGGGGAACAGGTCGAGCGGCGCTACAGCCTCGTATACCTGGAACTCGAAAGTGTTTACCTCAATGTTAAAGGAGCCAATTGAAATGCAAGCATTCTTCAAGGAACTCGACGCTATCGTTGACGCGGGCTGGGCCCAGATCAAGCAGGGCGCCTACTGGAAATTCAGCCTGGATAACCCAACGCCGCCAGCCCTCTACCAACAGCTCATGCTGCAGGTCTACCACTACACCCGCTACAACTCGGTGAACCAGGCCGCCTGCGCCTTCAGTGCCGATCCAGAGGAAACGACGCTGTTGCGCTTTGTCTACAAGCACGCCTTGGAAGAGCTGGGCCACGAGCGCATGGTACTGCGTGACCTGGAGTCGGTCGGGCTGTTGCCGCAAGCCATGCCGGCGCCCCTGGCGCCGACCCAGGCACTGATCGCCTTTCTCAACGATGTGGCCATCCGCAAGGGGCCGATCGCTCGCCTGGGTTACAGCTACTGGGCCGAGGACGTCTACGAGCATATCCAACCGATCCTGGAACGGTTCCGTGCCGACCTGGGCTTGAAGGATGAGCAGATGACCTTCTTCGTCGCCCACTCGACCATCGACGAGAAGCACGCCGAGGAAGTGCGTATGGCGATGCAGCGTGCGGTGAAGACCGAAGCAGATCGTCTTCAGATCAAGGAAGTGGCACGCGTCACGCTCTGGCTGACCGGGCAGTTGATGGAAGAGGCTTTGCGCGCCTACCTGGCTGGCGAAGAAGGGTTGCGGGAGGCATCCTGAATCATGAATCTGACCATCATTGTCGGGTCAAGCCGACCTTGTGGTGTCAGTGCACGGGTGGTGGCGCTGGTGCGCCACCACCTGGGCGAGGAGGTCGCGGTCGATGACATCTGGCTCAAGGATTACCGGATCGACTACTGCGACGCCGACAACGCCTGTTCCGACCAGGACTGCCAAGTGCAGGACGACGTCGGGCAGTAGGTGGCGCGGCTGGACCGCGCCGATGCGGTGCTCTATCTCCCCGTCATGCATGCCTACGGCACCAACAGTCGCTTCCAGGCGTTTCTGGAGCGAGTCGGCTATGGCTTCCTGCGGCCTCGGGAGCGTCCGCTGCGCGACAAGCTCGCGGCGATTGCGGTCGTCGGCCGACGCTATGGACACACGGCGGTTTTCTCCCAGGTCGCGCTGAACGTGCTGCTCAACAAAATGATTCTGGTGGGCTCGGGATTTCCGCCGTGCTTCCAGACCCAACTGGCCCACGATCCTGAAGCGGAACAGGCCCTGCGCGAGACATTGGACCGGCTCTGCGAGCATCACTGTCGACTTAACCCCCCAGCACTTGCGACAGGCAAGCCGGAAAGAATCCTGCGGCCCATTCAATTTCAGAAGGGATAACTGTCATGCCATTGAAAGACTCATTGCTCGCATTACTGGTCGCGTTTCTCTGGGGCGCGCAGGTCACTGCAGTGAAAATCGGCGGCGCCGAGTTGCCGCCTATCCTCATGGTCGCCATGCGCTACGCGATCATGGCGCTGTTTCTCCTACCGCTGCTCAAGCGCGTCAAACGTGAACAGTTTGCGTCCGTGGCCTTGATCGCCACGATTACCGGGACCTTGCATTTCGGTTTGCTGTATTGCGGTATCGCTCGGGTAGACGCCTCTACCTCGGCGATCATTTATCAATTGGCGGCACCGTTTACCCTCGTCCTGGCATTCGCGTTATTGGGGGAAGTCCTGAAAATGCGGCTCCTGGCGGGCATCCTGCTGGCGTTCGCCGGTGTCCTGGTGCTACTGGCTACGCCATCGGCGGGCGGGACGTTCATCGGCATGTTGCTGGTGGCGCTGGCGGCCTTGGCATTCGCTGCCGGGTCAGTGTTGACCAAGCGTCTCGGACCACTGGATCCGCTGGCCTTGAGTGCCTGGACGGCGGTCATCGCCGCACCGCAACTGTTGCTGTGGTCGTTCGTCCAGGAAGGCGAGCAATGGACACGCGTCTACACGGCCAGCGCCCAGGCGTGGTGGGCGGTACTCTACACCGCACTCAGTGGTGGTCTGCTGGGGTTCGGTCTGTGGTTCTGGTTACTCGGCCGCAACTCGATGCAGCAACTGAGCCCGTACCTGCTTCTGGTGCCGGTGTTCGCGATCGCTGTCAGCCAGGTCATGCTCGCCGAAGGTTTCAGTCAGCGCCTGGTGATCGGCGCCGTGTTGACGCTGTCAGGCGTGGCGCTATGCCAACTGCGCCTGCCGGCAAGGTTCTTCCTCAGGGCCGGTAGCAAAGGGCAAGGAGTGACGGATGAACGGCGTTGATCGATTGCTGCTCGGCACTTTGCGCCTGGTCCACCGCTGGCAGTTCGGTTTGAAACTGCGCTGGCACACCGGTAAACACGGACGCCTGGCCTATCTGCAAAGCCCTGCACGGAACCTGCGGACGACGCTGGTCATGCTCCACGGCTTGGGTGCCAGCAAGGACCAGTGGGGCCCTGCGATGCTGGGCATGGCGCGCCATCACCCTTGCGTTTTCGTCGACTTGCCGGGGCATGGCCAATCCGTGTACGAGGCGGGTGCCGGCTTTGGTCCCCTGGCAATGCTGGCGGAACTCGAAGACCTGCTGGATACCCTCGTCGAGGGTCCCTTCGTGCTGGTCGGCAGCTCTTTGGGTGGGTGCGTGGCCGGCCTGTATGCCGCCAAACACCCGCAGCGTGTCAGTCACTTGGTCTTGCTGGCGCCTGCCGGTCTGGGTGAGCAAGCGCTAGGCCCCGTATTGAAAGCCAGCCTGCAAGGGGCGGGAACGGTGTTTGGCTATCGTACGGTCGAAGAGATGAAGCGCTTCTGGAGCCTGGTGTTCCAGGCGCCGCCCGAGGTAGGGGGGCGCTTGGCCAAGGCCATGGCGGCCAGCGGCAGGTCGAGGTTTGCCGCTGTGCAGCGGGTCGTCGAGGATTTCCGTCGCGAAGGCCTGGACGTGCTGCTCGAACGGTTGCCACAGATCGCTGTCAAGACGCTGGTGATTTGGGGCCGGCATGACCAGGTATTCCTGCCGGCGACCCTGGAGAACCTGATCCAGCAACTGCCCGATGCACGCGGCGAGTTCATCGAGGACTCCGGGCATGTGCCCTATCTTGAACGGGGCGCCAATGTGGTGGCGGCCATCACAGGGTTCATTGCAACGTCCAGGGGGCAGGAGGAATCGATCAAAGCCTGGCCGCCAAAGTCCCCTTTCTGACCTCCCATAGCCTCAACAGCCGGGTATAGCTGCCGTAACGTGCACTTGACTGCGCGCGAAGGAGCGTCCTGATGAACCGTAGAACCTTTATGCTCGGCACCGTGGGAGTGGGGGCGTTGATGGCAGGGGCGGGCGCGCTGTTGCGTCCGAGCGACCGGGGCAGTCCCTACAACGAGTACTTCCGCGCGCTGAACCAGGAGCTGAAGGTCCATGGGCCGATGCGGCCGGTGATGCTGATCGACCTCGATGGGCTCGATCACAACATCGATGTGGTCATGCAATCGGTCAAACGTGCCGACAAACACTTGCGCCTGGTGGAGAAGTCCCTGCCGTCACCGGGATTGTTGGCGTACATCGCCAGACGGACCGATAGCCAGCGGCTGATGTCGTTTCATCAGCCATTCCTCAATCAGGATGCGGTGACCTTTCCCGAGGCCGACCTCTTGCTCGGCAAGCCTTTACCGGTACGCTCGGCCGAGGTGTTTTACCAAACCCACAAGGGAACCTTCGACCCTTCCAGGCAACTGCAATGGCTGCTCGATACCCCCCGGCGGCTGATGGATTACCTGGCATTGGCACAGGGCCTGGGCATCCGGCTGCGGGTCAATATCGAGCTGGATGTCGGCCTGCATCGCGGCGGAGTCGCTGACCAGGCGGTGCTCGGCGAGATGCTGAGGCTGATCAGTGCCCATCCGCAGCATCTCGAATTTTCAGGCTTCATGGGTTATGACCCGTTTGTCGGCATGGGCGTGCCCCGGATCCTCGGTTCGTCCCAGGCGTTGTTCGACCAGGTGATGGTCATTTACAACGGTCATGTGAACTACGTACGTGAGCATTTTCCGGCGCTTTGGCACGACGGGCTCACGCTCAATACCGCCGGGAGCCCCAGCTACCGCATACACGAACAGGAGCGCTTGAGCAGCGAGGTCTCGGTGGGGACGGCGTTTCTCAAGCCGACCCATTACGACTTGCCATCGCTGGCCGAGCATGTGCCGGCGGCCTTTATCGCAACGCCGGTGTTGAAGAGCACCGGGGCCGTCAATTTCCCCGCTTTGGATGACAAGTCCCGATTGTTCTCTTGGTGGAATCCGAATCAGCGCGGAACCTTCTTCATCTATGGCGGCAACTGGATGGCCGAGTTCGAGTCCCCTTCGGGGCTGCAAAGTAACGAACTCTATGGCCGCAGTTCCAACCAGGAAATGGTCAACGGCTCACCGGCCGTGGGGCTGAACGTGGAGGACCAGGTGTTTTTACGGCCGACCCAGACTGAGTCCGTGCTGCTGCAGTTTGGCGACTTGCTGGCCGTGCGCGGGGGGAAGATTGTCGAAACCTGGCCGGTGTATTGATTGGCGCTTCACCGGCGCAACCCTCCATCGTGCTTGGCCGGCAAAGCGATTGCTCAAAGCCTGCCGCGCAACAGAAACAGCACCAGCGCCACCAGGCAGGCCGTCGCCTGGATCCCACCCAGCGTCGTGACCGGTGCGAAGCTCAAGACCGAGGCCAGCCAAGTGGTCAGCGCAGCCGCGCCCATGGAGAGAAAACCCAGCAGTGCGGAGGCCATCCCGGCTTCTTTGCCGAAGGGGCCCATGGTGATCGCCGTGCCCAGCGGATTGGCCAGGCCCATGCCCCAAAGGAAGGTGACCATCGAGAGGGCATACCACCACAGGCCAGGCACGGCCGGACCTACCAGAAGCAGGCCACCGCCGATCATGGCGCAGGCGATGCCCAGGAGCGTGATGACTCGAGCGCCATGACGATGGGCCAGGCGCGGGGCCGCCATGCCGGCGGCGAACACGACGAATACCGTAGAGGCGAAATACAGGCCGGTCTGCACCGACGTCAGGCCGATACCTTGCATCAGGATGGCGGGCGCCGCCGCGAACGAGGCGAACAGGCCGCTCATCAGCAGGCTCATTGAGAGCGCTGGGAGGATGAAGCGCTTATCCAGTACCAATCGGCGATAGGCGAGCACCACGCTTTTGGCCGAGTGGGGCGCCCGGCGATCGGCGGGATGGGTTTCTCCGAGGTCGCGCACGTAGAAAAACGCCAGTACCACGGCGGCCAGTCCCACCAGGATGAAGATGGCGCGCCAGCCGAGCGTGACGGCCAGTACGCTGCCGGCCAACGGCGAAAACCCCGGCGCCGCGGCGGTGGCGATCATCGTCAGCGACAGGGCGCGGGCGAGCGTCTCGCCTTCGAACAGATCCCGCGCGATGGCGCGCGACAGCACCGAGGCCGCGCACACGCCCAGCGCCTGCACGACGCGTCCGGCGATCAGCACATCGAGGGTGCTGGCCAGGCCGGCGACGACGGTGCCGACGACGAACACCGACAAGCCGCCCAACACCAGTTTCTGGCGCCCGTAGCGGTCGGCCAGTGGCCCGACCACCAGTTGGCCCAAGGCGAATGTGATGAAGAAACTGGACAGCGTCAGGCCGAGCTCGCGAGCGGTCACGCCCAGGTCTTCACCGATCGCCGCAAAGGCCGGGAGGATGATATTGGTGGAGAGCATGCTGATCGCCGCCAGGCCCGCGAGCAGCGCCACGACTTTGCCGGTCAATGGTTGTGTGGAGGCGTGCGGTTGCCTACCGGTGATCGCCAATGAAGGTCTGGCTTCCATACGTCATCTCCTGCGGGGGTGGAGGGCGTGCCTCGACCTGAGTCTGCGGCCCATGGCGGTTCACATGATGGTCATAATATTTTGGCTAAATATGATGGTCGTCATCTCAGGCGTCAAGCTAAATATTGGCGGTTCGAATTTCGTGACAGGAATCATCCGCGCACTGTCTGCCACCGGACAGTTGATCAACAAGGTTGTCACCATGCAGGCATTTTCCGTGCGCGAATGCATGCCTAACTTGCTGTAAATAAAAGACTTATTACTTGGCACGAATCGTGTTGATAGAGCAATGAGAAGCACTCGGAAGGGGTGCTGAATCTATCGAGCAGGAGTTCCCATGCCACGTGAAATTCGATTGAATGCCTTTGAGATGAACTGTGTCGGTCACCAGTCGCCCGGTCTCTGGAGGCATCCCAAGGATCGCGCCTGGCAGTACAAGGACCTGGATTACTGGACCGACCTGGCCAAGCTGTTGGAGCGCGGCAAGTTCGACGGCATCTTCATCGCCGATGTGATTGGTATCTACGATGTGCTCGGTGGCAATGGCGATGCGGCCATCCGCCAGGCGACGCAGGTGCCGGTCAACGATCCCTTGGCGTTGATCACGCCGATGGCGCTGGTGACCGAACACCTGGGCTTCGGCCTCACCGCCTCGTTGACTTTCGAGCACCCTTATCCCTTCGCCCGTCGCCTGTCCACGCTGGACCACCTGACCAAGGGGCGCATCGGTTGGAACATCGTCACCTCTTACCTCGACAGCGGGGCGCGCAACCTCGGGCAGAAAGCCTTGAGCGATCATGATGCGCGCTATGACTACGCCGATGAATACCTGGAGGTGCTTTACAAGTTGTTCGAAGGCAGTTGGGAAGAGGGCGCGGTGGTGCGCGACCGTGAGCGCGGCATCTTCAGCGACCCGAGCAAGGTCCATGAGATCCGTCACCAGGGCAAGCACTTCCAGGTGCCGGGCATCCACCTCTGCGAGCCGTCGCCGCAGCGCACCCCGGTGCTCTATCAAGCGGGAGCGTCGAGTCGTGGCAAGGACTTCGCCGCCGGCCACGCGGAGTGTGTGTTCGTTGCCGCGCCGTCCAAGGTGATCCTGAAGAAGACCGTGGCCGATATCCGCCGGCGGGCTGCCGAAGCCGGACGCGATCCACGCAAGGTGCTGATCTTTAACCTGCAGACGGTGATCGTTGACGAGACCGACGCCAAGGCGCAGGCCAAGTGGCGGGAACTGAAATCCTATAGCAGCTACGAGGGCGCGCTGGCGCTGATCTCCGGTTGGACCGGTATCGATTTCGGTCAGTACCGGCCCGACCAGGTGCTCAAGCACATTCATACCAACGCCATCCAATCGGCCGTGGAAACCTTTTCTACCGCCGACCCGGACAAGCAGTGGACCGTCCAGGAGCTGGCCGACTGGGTCGGTATCGGCGGCTTCGGCCCGTTGATTGTCGGCAGCACGCAAACCGTGGCCGACGAGCTGCAGGCCTGGGTCGAGGACACCGATGTGGACGGTTTCAACCTGGCCTACGCCTTGGCCCACGAAACCTTCCGCGATGTGGTTGAGTTGCTGGTGCCCGAGTTGCAGCAGCGCGGTGCGTACAAGACCGAATACCGCCCCGGTACCTTGCGCGACAAGCTGTTCGGCGACGGTCCGCGATTGCCCGCTAACCACCCTGGCGCCGGCTATCGGGACTTGAAGCGCCTCGCCCCGCGCAGCCGCCTCGCTGAACCGGCCTTGGCCGGTGAGGAGTAAGCGCATGAGTGTCTACGAACTCAATTCGCCACTGCTCGACCGAGTCACGGACAGCGCCCTGGCGGCCTTGCAACGCTGGGCCAGGGAACGACCGACGCAGATCGCCCTGCGCCATCGGCGCCTCGGTCTCTGGAAGGCCTGGCGCTGGATCGATGTGCAGCGCGAGGTCGAGCGGGTATGCGATGGCTTGCGCCAGCAGGGCTTCGCCCCTGGCGCGCGGCTGGCCCTCAGTGGTGCCTTCGAGCCGAGCCTGCTGATCCTGGCACTGGCCGCGCGCCAACTGGGTGGGCACAGCGTAGTGATCGACCGCGACAGCCGGGGTGAGGACCTACAACGTCAGCTACGCCTGACCCGCCCGGCGTTCGCCTTTGTCCAGCGTCGCGAAAGCGTATCGCACTGGCTGCAGTGCGGCCTGGACGAGGAGTGGCCGCTGCGGCTGTATTCGGCCCAGGTCAACGTAGCGAATCGTGGTCTGTGGCAGGTGCAGTCGCTGTCGGTGCTGTTCGTCACCGAGGCGCCGACCGCACAACGCCAGGGCTGGGCCGAGGACGCAGTGGTGTGGGTCGATGAAGGCACCGAGTGGCGCGATGGCCTGGCCCACTTGTTCAGTCGCTGGCTGGAGGGCGAAGGCTTGGCGTTTCCGGAAACGCGCGAGTCAGCCAGTCGCGATCGTCGCGAGATCGCCCCCACAGCCTTGCTGCTGTCCGCCGTGCGAGTCGAATCCCTGGCGGCGGAAATCGAAGCTCGCCTGCCACTTCCAGGCAGTTGGCGCCGACGCCTGTGCGAATGGACCCTGGACGATCCGCGGCGTGGCCTGCGCCGCTGGCTCAAGGCGCGGGTACGGCACCTGCTCGGCTTCCAGCGACTGCGCCGGATCGAAGTGCCGAGCGCGCCCGCAGACGCGGTGCTGCAAGGCCCCGCACGCCAATCGTGGTTGCAGGAGTACCTGGAGCGAGCGGCATGAGTGCGCTGCTGGAGGTGCGCAATGTGTCGCTGTCGTTCCAGGGCGTGAAAGCGATTTCCGACCTTTCGTTCAGCGTCAAGCTTGGCGAGATCTGCGCGCTGATCGGGCCGAACGGCGCGGGCAAGAGTTCGCTGCTGAACATCCTCAACGGCGTCTACCGGGCCGACGCCGGCCAGTTGTTCTTCGCCGCCGAACCGTTGCGCCGCCCGCATCCGCTGAAGGCGGCGCGACTCGGTATCGGTCGGACGTTCCAGAACAATGCGCTGTTCAAGAAAATGAGCGTGGTGGACAACCTGCTCACCGGCCTGTCGCGCTTCCAGCGGACGTTTTTTCTCGAACAGGCCTTGGGCTTGCCGCGTGCCCGGCGCGAGGCGCGGGCGTTCGCCGAGCGTGCCGAGCAGGTGCTGGAATTTCTCGAGTTGCAGGCCTGGCGCGACGTCGCCGTGGGCAGCCTGGCCTACGGCCTGCAGAAGCGCGTGGAGCTGGGCCGGGCATTGATCGCGCAGCCAACGCTGCTGTTGCTCGACGAGCCGATGGCCGGCATGAACGCCGAGGAGAAACAGGACATGAGCCGCTTCATCGCCGATATCAATCGTGATCTTGGCACCACGGTGATTCTCATCGAGCACGACATCCAGGTGGTCATGGGCTTGTCCAGCCATGTGGTGGTGCTGGATTACGGACGCAAGGTCGGCGACGGCTCGCCGGCCGAAGTCCAGGCCAATCCCGATGTGATCGCTGCCTATCTGGGGACGCCTCGCCCATGAACTTCTTTTTGGAAACCCTGATCGGCGGGCTGCTGGCCGGCACCTTGTATTCGCTGGTAGCCATCGGTTTCGTGCTGATCTACAAGGCCAGCGGCGTGTTCAATTTCGCCCAGGGCGCCATGCTGTTGTTCGCCGCGCTGACCTTCGTCAGCTTGCGCGAACAGGGCCTGTCCTTTGCCCTGGCGTTGCTCCTGACGGTGTTGGTGATGGTCGTCGGCGCGCTGTTGATCGAGCGCCTGGTATTGCGGCCGTTGGTCAACCGTTCGCAGATTACCCTGTTCATGGCCACCCTCGGCCTGTCGTTCATTATCGAAGGCCTGGCCCAAGGGTTGATGGGCGCCCAGGTGCGCGCCCTGGACCTGGGCATCGAGGACGTCCCGCTGTTCGTCGGCGAGATCATGATCAGCCAGTTCGACCTGATCGCCGCCGGGGTGTCCGCGCTGACCGTGGCGGTGCTGGCCCTGCTGTTCAACAAGACCCGCATCGGTGTTGCCCTGCGCGCCGTGGCCGACGACACCCGTGCAGCGCTGTCGCTGGGCATCAACCTCAACCGCATCTGGCAGATCGTCTGGGCCGTGGCCGGGGTGGTCGGGCTGGTCGCGGGGCTGCTCTGGGGCGCGCGCCAGGGCGTGCAGTTCTCGCTTTCGCTGGTGGTGCTCAAGGCGTTGCCGGTACTGATCATCGGGGGCTTCACCTCGATTGGCGGGGCCATCGTCGGCGGGCTGATCGTCGGCGCCGCCGAGAACCTCGCCGAGGCCTATATCGGCCCGCTGATCGGCGGCGGCATCACGCCCTGGTTCGCCTATTTCCTCGCCTTGATCTTCCTCTACATCCGACCGGCCGGCCTGTTCGGCGACCGGATCATTGAACGGGTATGACGCCATGACCGCTACTGTTCCGCGCCTGACTGCCAGCTTCGACGAGGCGCCGCTGACCCTGGTGCGCCGGCGCTGGCGGCCGGGCCTGCTGCTGTTGCTGCTGGTGGCCTTTGTCGGCCTGCCGTGGCTGGGCAACGACTATTGGCTCAACGCGATCCTGATTCCGTTCCTGGTGCTGTCGCTGGCCGGCCTGGGGTTGAACCTGCTGACCGGCTACACCGGCCAGACGTCGGTCGGCGCCGCCGGCTTCATGGCGGTGGGCGCGTTCGTCACCTACGGCCTGCTGCTGCGCGTACCCGGATTGCCGCTGCCACTGGCGCTGATAGGCGGTGGTTTGATCGCCGGGCTGGTGGGGTTGCTGTTCGGCATCCCCAGCTCGCGGATCAAGGGCTTCTACCTGATGGTCACGACGCTGGCCGCGCAGTTCTTCCTGGAATGGGTATTCGCCAAGTTCCCCTGGTTCTACAACTACGCCTCGTCCGGCACCATTAGCGCGCCACGCCTGGAGCTGTTGGGCCATAACCTGACCACCCCAGTCGGTCGCTACCTGTTGACCCTCAGTTGCGTGGTGCTGCTGACCTGGATAGCAGCCAACCTGGTGCGCAGCCAGGTCGGCCGTAACTGGATGGCGATCCGTGACATGGACACCGCTGCCGCCGTGATCGGCATTCCTGTGGAGCACTACAAGCGCCTGGCCTTCGCGGTCAGTTCGTTCTACCTGGGCATCGCCGGGGCGCTCTGGGCGTTCGCCTACCTGGGCACGGCCAGTGCCGGCAGCTTCGACATCAACCGCTCGTTCCAGATTCTGTTCATCATCATTATCGGCGGCATGGGCAGCATCGCCGGCAGTTTCATCGGCGCGGCCTTCATCAGCCTTGTGCCAATCCTGCTCAGCCATGCCGGGCAATGGCTGTTCAACGGCAACGTCGACGCCGGGCAATTGCAGAACCTGCAGAAGGTGCTTTTCGGCGGCCTGATCATCTGGTTCCTGATCAAGGAACCGGAAGGGCTGGCCCGCCTGCTTGGCGACTTGCGCGAACGCATCAGGGTCTGGCCGCTGCGGTTCTGAGCGCCGATCCACGACCCGACAGACCTTGACCCGACCCAGGGAAAGGAGGTTTCCAACCGCCGGCCATCATGACGTGGCCAGGCACTCAAACCGAGAAAAACAACCATGCATGCAACCCTCAAACGTCGCCTCGCCGCCATCGGCCTGGCACTCGGCGCCTGCGCGGCGCTGGTACCGGCTGCCCAGGCGGCCAACGAACAGTTCTTCCCGCTGGCCACCTACCGGGTCGGCGCCTATGCCTCCAGCGGTATTCCGGTGTGGGCCGGAATGATCGACTACCTGCGCTACATCAACGAGGTGGAAGGTGGCATCAACGGCGTCAAGCTGGTCTGGCAGGAGTGCGAGACCGAATGGACGGCGGAGAAGGGCATCGAATGCTACGAGCGCTTCAAGAACGGTCTCGATGGCGCGCCGGTGGCGGTCTATCAGCCCAACGGCGCACCGGCTGCCTACGCCCTCGCGGACAAGGCCGAGGCCGACAAGATTCCCTTGATCACCCTTGGCTATGGCCGTACCGAAGCCACCGACGGCAGGGTGTTCCCCTATAACTTCCCGGCCATGCTGACGTTCTACAGCGAAGCCTCGGCGTTCATCAACTACGTGGCCGAGCGCGAGGGCGGGTTGGACAAGCTCAAGGGCAAGAAAATCGCCACCGTCTACCACGACTCCGCCTACGGCCGGGAAACCCAGGGGCCGTTGGCGTTGCTGGCGCAGAAGTACGGCTTCGAGAACATCCAGATCGCGGTGGCCGATCCGGGTAACGAGCAGGCCGGGCAGTGGCGCCAGGTTCGGCAACTCAAGCCGGACTGGGTGTTCCTGCGGACCTGGGGCGTGTCCACGCCGGTGGCGATCAAGACCGCGGCACGTTTCGGCTACCCGGTGGAACGCATCGTCGGCGACATCTGGGCCAGTTCCAACGAAGACGTGCTACCGGCCGGTGAGGCGGGCAAGGGGTATCTGGCATTGACACCCTACCCGGGCGGCGCCGACTTCGACATTCACCAGCGCATCCGCCAGCACATCCTCGATACCGGCAAGAGCGATCTCAAGGATCCGAAGAGTTTTGGCAGCGTCTACTACAACTCCGGCCTGGTGAATGCCGCCATTGCCGTCGAAGCGATCCGCACCGGGCAGAAGCATTTCGGCAACCGTCCGCTCAACGGTGAGGAAGGTCGCTGGGGCCTGGAGCATCTCGACCTCAACGATGCGCGCCTCAAGGAAATCGGTTTTCTTGGGCTGATGCAGCCGCTGCGGTTGTCTTGCAGCGACCACGAGGGCGGCGGGGCGGCCAAGGTTCAGCAGTGGGACGGCCAGCAGTGGAACCTGATCACCGACTGGGTCCAGGCCGACCGCGCCACGTTGCGCCCGTTGATCGATGCCAAGGCCGCCGAGTACGCGAAAGAGAAGGGCGTGACCCCTCGCGATTGCACGGCGCAGTGACCCTGCACACGGCTTGGCAGATCGAAACACAACCGGGCGCGACTGCGCCCAAGGAGTAAACCATGACCATTGCGGCCCTTGCGGACGCCGAAAGCAGTGAGTTGCTGGCGGTGCAAGACATCGAAGTGATCTATGACGGCGCGATCCTCGCCGTGGCCGGGGTTTCCCTGCGGGTCGGGCAGGGCGATATCGTTGCCCTGCTCGGTGCCAATGGTGCGGGCAAGAGCACTACGCTCAAGGCCATTTCCGGGCTGGTCCAGGCCGATCGGGCGCAGGTCAGCCGTGGGCGGATTGTCTTCCAGGGACAGGACACCGCCGGGGTTGCAGCCAATCTGCTGGCACGCCAGGGCATTGTCCATGTGCTGGAGGGGCGGCATGTGTTCGCCCACCTGACGGTCGAGGACAACTTGCGCAGCGGCGGCTTCCTGCGCAAGCCGACGCGCCGGGAACTGGAGCAGGATCTGGAGCGGATCTACGCCTGGTTCCCGCGGTTGAAGACCAAGCGCAAGACCCAGGCCGGGCTAACCTCGGGCGGCGAGCAGCAGATGCTTGCCATCGGCCGGGCCTTGATGACCCAGCCTCGACTGGTGCTGCTCGATGAACCCTCGATGGGGCTGGCGCCGATTCTCGTCGAAGAAATTTTCGCCATCGTCGCGCAGCTCAATGCCCAGGAGGGCGTGAGCTTTCTGGTGGCCGAGCAGAACATCAATGTCGCCCTGCGCCATGCCAGCTATGCCTACATCCTAGAGAACGGGCGGGTAGTGGGCGAGGGCAACGCCACTGAGCTGGCGGCGCGGGAAGACCTCCAGCATTTTTACCTGGGTGGCAAGGCCCGCTGAGGAACTGTTCGCTGGGCAACAGTTCACCGACAGTTTGCCGCTCACGGGGCTTTCAAATGTACCCGAGTATTTCTTCAAGGTATTGAATATAAAGCGTTTTTAATATTGGTACGGGCTGTGCTTTAGCGCTGGATGAACCCGTTATGCATGGAGTAGCACATGACCGTCTCACCGTCTTTCGATCTGCCTGGACAGGCCCATCCGGCACCGCGCAGTCCGGCCCACATCATCCGTAGCGACGCCGAGGCCATCGAGGTGGCGCAGCGCCTGGCCGAGGATTTCGCCCGCGAGGCGGCCTTGCGCGACCGCGAGCGACGGCTGCCCTGGGAAGAACTCGAACGTTTTTCCGCGAGCGGGCTGTGGGCGATCCGTGTGCCGAAGGCCTACGGTGGCGCCGAGGTGTCCTACGCCACCCTCAGCGAAGTGATCGCGATCATTTCCGCTGCCGATCCGTCCCTCGGCCAGTTGCCGCAGAACCATTTCGGTGTGCTCAGCAACCTCAGCCTGACCGGCAGCGAGGAGCAGAAGCGCCGCTACTTCGCCAAGGTGCTGCAGGGCTATCGTTTCGGCAACGCCTTTTCCGAAGCGCGCAGCCAGTACGTCACCACCTTCCAGACGCAGATCCGCTTCGACGGCGACACGGCCGTACTCGACGGCGAGAAGGCCTACTGCACCGGTGCGTTGTTCGCCCACATCGTGCCGGTCGCCGGGGTGGACGAGGCGGGGCACGTTCATATCGCCCTTGTTCCACGGGATGCGGCGGGCCTGACGGTGATCGACAGTTGGGACGGCTTCGGTCAGCGCATCACCGCCAGCGGGCAGGTGCGCATCGAAGGTGTAAAGGTACCGGCGAGCGACGTGGTGCCGGCCTGGAAGGCCTATGACCAACCCACCTCCGACGGTCCGATCTCGCAAATCATTCAGGCTGCGGTGGACACTGGTATCGCCCGGGGCGCCTTCGCCGAAACCTTGCGCGTAGCACGCCAGGCGCGGCCATGGGTGGACAGCGGGCTGCAACACGGCTGGCAGGACCCGCTTGGCCAGGCGCTGATCGGTGAGTTGGCCTGGCGCCTGCAAGCGGCCGAAGCGATTCTGCGTCGCGCGGCGCACGCGGTCGACCGGGCCGTCGCCGAGCCCAGCGAGGAGCGGGTTGCTGAAGCTTCGGTGATTGTCGGCCAGGCCAAGGTGCTGTCCACCGAGATTTCCCTGGAAGCTTCCAGCCGTCTGTTGGAGTTGGGCGGCACCCGCAGCGTCTCGGCCAGCCAGGGGCTGGACCGGTTCTGGCGCAATGCGCGGACCCACACCCTGCACGATCCGGTGCGCTGGAAGTATCACTTGGTCGGCAATCAACTGCTCAACGGCATCAAGCCACAACGTCATTCCTGGAACTGAGGTATCGCCATGTCCAACTTACATTCCCCCGGCCGTAGCGACCTGGCCCATGCTCGGCATGTCGAGGCTGCGCTGATCGACTATCTGCGTGCGCAAAGTGCCCGTCACGAAGCGCTGGTGATTGCCGCCGTCGGCGAACTGCGCATCCGCATCGACGCTGCTGACGCCTTGCTGGAGTACGCCGATGAGTCCCAGTCGGCCGCCATTGCCTTTCGCTTGGCTGCCGCCGAGGCGGCGCGCCTGGCGGGTGACGTGTACTTCGAACTGGCCGGCCGCAGCCTGCCGCGGCCCCTGCCACACAGCGCCGAACCGGCCTTGCTGACCCAGCGCCGGTTGCTGGGCGACCACTACCTCAACGGTGCCGCGTTGGCCGACGGACAAGGAGGGCAGGCTTGAGTCGATCTGATCGCTATTGGGGGTGGGGGCAGTGAATGGCGGGACGTAGTGTCCACTCCCGGATTGAGCAGATCTGGCTGTGTTGAGGCGATGTGGCTGTCGAGGAAGTTCCTGTGGCGAGGGGATTTATCCCCGCAGGGGCGCGAAGCGGCCCTAAAGACTGGGCACGCGGTGTGTCAGGCCGGTTGAGAGGGACTGCTTCGCAGTCCAGCGGGGATAAATCCCCTCGCCACAAGGTCCAGGTTGTCTGGTCGGCTCAGGTCAACGCAAACAGCCGCCTGGCATTGCCGTGGAAGAACTTCTCCAACACCTCGTCTTTCAACCCCAGTTGCAGGGCGTCTTCGATGCTTTGACGGATCGGTCGGAAGGTGTAGGACGAGCCGAACAGCAACTGGTCGGCCAGGTAGCCGTTGGCCGCTTGCACGTAACCCTCGCTGCCCGGCTGGAACAGGTACATGTCCGGCACCAGGTGAATGTTTTCAAAGCGGAAAGCAACGCCGAGGGCCTGTTGCACGTTGGGCCAGTAGCCGTGGTAGACGACGATCGTCAGGTCCGGGAACGCACGGGCTACGGCCGCCAGGCGTGCCGGGTCGTTGTAGCTCGGGTCCGGGGTGGTCGGCCCACTCATCAGGAACAACGGGATACCGCGCTTTTGCAGGTGTTCGTAGAGCGGCCAGTACAGCGCATCGTCGGGGTGCCGGGCCGGCTCGGCGAAGCCCGGTTCCAGGTCGATGCCGGCCAGGCCCAAGTGATCGATCGCCCGGTCTATTTCCGCCAGGGCGCCTTCGATTCCTTGTAGCACCGGCTCTACCGAGCCGATGCCGATCAGCTCGTCGTGACCCCGAACGATTTCGTGGATGCGCTCATTCGGCAGGTGCTGGCTCGGTGTGTGGCGGCCCACCACCACGGCTTTGTCCAGCCCGGCGTCACGCACCTCGGCGAGAAAACCCTCCGGTGTCAGCGAACGTTCGAAGTGATCGTCCGGGCCGCGAGTGCCGACGCGCCGGTTGAGCCAGCGCGCCACGGCGTGTTCGGGCGAGCCCGGGACCCCGCCGAAGAATGGGTGCAGGTAAGCCGGGCGACAACGCAGGTCGATGACATTCATGCGACTTTCTCCTTGCCGGCGCGAACGTCGAAGGCGCCGCCAGTGAAGGCGCCCTCCACGGTGACCTTGCTTTTGCCCGGTAACAACGGGAACACCAGTTCGGCGAAGCGGTAGGCCTCTTCCAGGTGCGGGTAACCCGAGAGGACGAAGCTGTCGACGCCCAGGTCGGCGTATTCGAGCAGGCGGGCGGCGACGGTTTCCGGATCGCCGACCAGTGCCGTACCGGCACCGCCGCGCACCAGGCCGACACCGGCCCAGAGATTGGGCGCCACTTCCAGCCTGTTGCGGTCGCCGCCGTGCAACGCGGCCATGCGCCGCTGGCCTTCGGAATCCATCTTGACGTAGTTGGCCTGGGCGGCGGCGATGGTGGCGTCGTCGAGGTGGCTGATCAACTCGTCGGCAGCGGCCCAGGCGGCTGCGCTGGTTTCCCGCACGATCACGTGCAGGCGCACGCCGAAGCGCACGCTGCGGCCATGCCTGGCGGCACGAGCGCGCACATCGGCGATCTTCTCGGCCACGGCCGCCGGCGGTTCGCCCCAGGTCAGGTAGGCATCGACATGCTTGGCTGCCAATTCGTGGGCGGCCTCTGATGAACCGCCGAAGTACAGCGGCGGGTGGGGGTGTTGTACGGGCGGGAAGAAGTTCTGGGCGCCACGCACTTTCAGGTGCTTGCCGTCGAAGTCGACGGTTTCGCCCTGGAGCAGGCGGCGCCAAATGGTCAGGAATTCGTCGGAGGCGGCATAGCGCTCGTCGTGCGTGAGGAACACACCGTCGGCTTCCAGTTCGGTGGCGTCGCCGCCGGGTACGACGTTGAGCAGCAGGCGGCCACCACTGGCCTGGTCCAGGCTGGCGGCCTGGCGCGCCGACGCCGTGGGGTTGCCCAGCGAGGTGCGCAGCGCCACCAGCAGCTTGATGCGCTGGGTCACCGGAACCAGGCTGGCGGCGGTCACCCAGGGATCCAGGCAGCTGGCCCCGGTGGGGATCAGCAGGCCATCGTAGCCGAGCTGATCGGCGGCCACGGCGATCTGGCGCATGTAGGCATTGGTCGCCGGTCGGCCACTGTCGGAGTGTCCCAGGTAACGAGTGTCGCCGGAGGTGGGAAGGAACCAGAAAATATCCAGGCTCATGGGGTTTGATCCTTGTGCGGTTGGGCGTATGGAAGGGCGCATGGGCCCTTCCGGCATCGCAACGCTTGGCATGTTGGGGCGTTGTCGGTCACCCACGGGGGCGCCGCATCGCCTGGTTTTAGTGTGCTCAGATCGACAGTTGCAGCGCCCGATCCGGGCGTGTGTGGGTGTCCGGGCGACGTCGATTGACCACCAACTCGCCAATGGCGATCAGGCGTGCTCGCGTGACGTTGCGACTCAGGCCCAGCAAGCTGGCGGTGCGCACCTGGTTGCAGTGGCAGAAGCGGTAGGCGGCGCGCAGCAGGCTGTCTTCGACCTTCTCGTGGAGGCCGCCAGCCTGTTCTTCGAACAACCGGTGGAACGTGCGCAGCAGTTGTTCGTCGGCGCTCTCGCCGAGGGCGGCCTGCGGTGGCTCCTGGCGCTCGATGCGCAGGGACGACAAGCGCAAGTCGTCTTCCTGCACCAGACCGTTGCGGCACACCAGCAGGGTGTGGTGGATGACGTTCTCCAGTTCGCGGATGTTGCCCGGCCAGCTGTAGCCCGCCAGTTTGCGCTCGGCTCCGGAGGTCAGGCGCACTTCGCCGTAGCCCAGGCGGTTGCAGTAGGTCTTGATGAAGTGACGGGTCAGCGGCAGGATGTCGCCGGGCCGTTCACGCAACGGATAGAGTTGCAGGCTGACCACGTCGAGGCGGTAGTACAGGTCTTCGCGGAAGTGGCCGGCGCCGATGGCCTTGTCCAGCTGCACGTTGGTGGCAGCGACCACGCGCACGTTGATCGGGATGCTCTTGCGCGAGCCCAGGCGCACCACCTCGCGCTCCTGCAGCACCCGCAGCAGCTTGACCTGGATGGCCATCGGCAGGTCGCCGATCTCGTCGAGGAACAGTGTGCCGCCGTTGGCTTCCTCGAACCAGCCGGCCTTGGCGGTGAGGGCGCCGGTGAAGGCACCTTTCTCGTGGCCGAACAGCTCCGCCTCCACCAGCGATTCGGAAAAAGCCCCGCAGTTGACGGCGACGAAGGGCCCGGCGCGACGGCCGCTGAGGTTGTGGATGTGACGTGCGACCAGCTCCTTGCCCGTGCCGGTCTCGCCAATGATCAGGACGCTGGCCTCGCTGGGGGCGACCTGTTGCACGTGGGCGAGCAGCGCCTGCGATCTAGGGTCTTCGAAGACCTGTGCGGTCGCCCGGATCGAGGTAGCCAGTGTCGGCGAAGGGGGGAGAGTCAGCAGTTGCATGGGCATCCCTATGAGTAGAAGGAGGGGGTGGGGCGCGTCTGGTTCAGTGCCCATTCACCCAGTTCGTGGAGTTTGTAATCCACGGGGTCGTGCAGGCTCTGGGTGCGCAGGTTGCGCCAATGGCGGTCGAGGCGCAGCGAAGCATGGGTGGCGCGGGCGCCGGTGACTTCGAACAGGCGGCTACAGATATCCAGGCCGGTGCGTACGGCGGCGACTTTGGCGGTGGCGATGGACAGCGCCAGTTGGGCGCGTTCTTCGGCACCCAGGGCGTGGCCCTTGTGCCAGGCCTCATCCAACTGGTCGGCGGCGCGTTCCACCAGCAGTCGCACACTTTCCAGGCCGACCCAGAACTCGCCGTAGTGGCGCAACACATAAGGGTCTTCACTGACATGCTGGGCCTTGGAACGGAACCACGGACGGCCTTCCTTGAGGGTGTAGTGCCGGGCTTCTTCCAAGGCGCCTTCGGCAATACCGAGGAAGATGTGGGAGAAATGCAATTGCGCGATCAGCGGACGCAGGCAGGCGAAGGGCGTACTCAAGGGGCCGGGGTCGAGCAGCAATTCGTTCTCTTCTACCCGCACCCGTTCGAAAGTGGCACTGCCGCTGTCGGTCTGGCGTTGGCCCATATTGTCCCAATCGCCGTGCAGGGTGATGCCGGTGCGGCCACTGGGGATCGCGGCGATCAGCAGTTTGCCGCCAGCGCTTTCGTCGATGGCCGAGGCGATCAGCATTTCCGAGTCGCTGGCACCGGAGCAGAAGCTCTTCTTGCCGGAGAATTCGCGCCAGCCGTCGAAGGTCTTGACCACGGTACGGGTGTCCAGTGGGTTCAGCGCGTTGCCCCAGAACCAGTTCTTGCGGGCAGTCTGTTCGAACCAGGGTTGCCACTGATCGGGACGCGAGAACAGGCGCACGGTGGCCAGCATCAGGTGCTGAAAACCGAAGACGTGGGCGATGGAACTGTCCACCTTGGCGAACTCGCGCACCACGCCAAGGGTTTCGCTCCAACTGGCCCCGAGACCACCGAACTGGGTGGGAATGCTCAAGGCCAGCAGACCGCTCTGGCGTATGGCATCGCGTTGCAGTTTGGGCGTGCCGCCGGCCTCGTCGCGCTCGACGGCGGTTTCGGCGAACTCCGCAGCCAGGCGGCGGGCGGTCTGCAGCGGCGTCAGCACGGTGGGTTGTGGTTGGATTCTCATGCGATGTCCCTCGCAAAAACGCCTTCCAGGCAGATGCAATCGTGATTCATGCGGGCTCCTCAGGCGATCTTGCGCAAGGCGTGCGCCTGGCCGGCAAACAGGCGAGCGGCGCGTGCGGCCGCCAGCTCGATGCGCGACTGCAAGGTCGCATTGACGATGCGGTAGTCGGCAAAATCGGTCTCGCTGGCGTACACGCCGATGGGCAGGGTGAGCGACTGGAAGAAGCTGAACAGCGGGCGCAACTGGTGATCGAGGACCAGGGCATGGCGTTCGCTGCCACCGGTGGCGGCCAGCAGTACCGGCGTGTTGATCAGGGCGTCCTGGCCGACCAGATCGAACAAATGCTTGAACAGGCCCGGATAGGTGCCGCGATAGACCGGCGCGGCCACCACCAGCAAATCGGCAGACTCGATCAGGCGCAGTTCGTGCTCGACGGTTTCCGGAAGCTCCTTGCGCCACAGCGCACTGCCCAACGGACGGGCGATGTTGCCCAGTTCGATCAAGTGGGTGTCGATGACCAGATGCTGACCGAGCTCGCCCAGGATGGCTTCGGTCAATGCCAGTGTGCGCGAGGGGCGGGCGGTACCGCCGGAGACGGCGACGACTTTCAGTGGAGTGCTCATCCTAGGTGTTCCTGTTGGACTGTTGATCGAGGTACATAGGCTTGAGCAAGGGCCGTACCAACGCGAAAAGCCCAGCGTTTACTGGGCTTCGCGGGGAAGGGAGGGGGCGTAACTGTTGGTCTGGCGGATGAATTGTTGAATGGCTGTTGCCCAGGCAACAACCGAGCCGCTGTTTCTGGGGCAACAGTCTTCAGTGGCAACAGTCTTCACCCCTACAGGTCGTCCGCCATCGATGCTACAGTCCCGTCTTTGCAGGGGAGCGCGCGTCATGCGGATCGTGGTATTGGCTTTGACGATGGCGCTGCTGGCGGGATGCGCGACGGCCAACGAAACCTTTGGCATGGGGCAAATGTGCGGCCTTCATCCGTACTGCGGTGCAGCTACCGATATCGAGATCATCAAGGGCTCGACGAACGATAACGATGTGTATTCTCGCGCGTTGGCACCGTTTGCAATCGTTGACCTGCCTTTCAGTGTCGTGGCCGATACGTTGATTCTGCCCTATACGATCTTTCATATGAGGCCCGCGGAGGAGTAGGCCTCTCTGAATGATTCGAACCCGCTCCCTCGCCCCAGGGATTTAAACCCCTGCGACAGCCTCGCGAACGAAGTCTTCATAGGTGCGCAGCGGGCGTCCAAGAATCGCCTGGAGCCGTTCCACGGTGCCTTCAGCGGCCTGCATGCCAAACGTCTGGATACCGGACATCATCAAGCACATGTCATAAGCCAGCCAGGCAGGGCCATGCGCAGCCAACTGTGCTTCGAAGGCGACCACATCGTCACCGCCGTAGGCGATCTCGCGACCCAGGGCGGCGCTCCAGATTTTCGCCACGGCGGTACCGGTCAGTGCGTGCGGGCCGACCAATTCCAGGGTGACCCGGTCCAGGGCCGAAGGTGCCTTGTCGCGACGCAGCAACTCGGCAGCGGCGATATCGGCGATGTCCCGGGTATCGATCATCGACACGCCCGCCGAGCCGATCGGCATCGGGTACACCGAGTAATCCTGAATCGTCTGCCGGACCATGAATTCGTTTTGCATGAAGTAAGCCGGGCGCAGGATGGTCGCCGGGATGTCGAGGCTTTCGATCATGCGCTCGACCGTGTGCTTGCCGGTGAAGTGCGGCACGTAGGTGAACTTGTCGGCATGGATCACTGACAGGTAGACGATGCGCTCGATGCTGGCTTCGCGAGCGAGGTTCAAGGTGATGAGGGCTTGTGTCACCTCGTCGGGCGTCACGGCGTTGAGCAGGAACAGCGTACGCACCGATGCCAGTGCGCTGCGCAGCGAAGGGACGTCGGTGAGGTCGGCGACGACTTCAGTGACGCCCACCGGGAAACTGCCCTTGCCCGGCTGGCGCACGAGGGCCTTGACCTCGGCGCCTGCGTTGGCGAGGCGTTGAATGATGAGTGAACCGAGGGTGCCCGTGGCACCGGTAACGAGAATGCTCATTTTGAATCTCCTGCAAAGGGTGGATGAGTTAGAAAGTCCGCTAGGACCTTGTCGGCCCGTTGCGATGGAGAAACGATAGGGTGTTGCAGGAATAAATCGAAGACACCAGGATGTAGACACTCCGTTGCAAAAGTGGAACACCATGAACCTGAACGCACTGATCGATTTCACCCTCGTGGCCACGAACGAGGGGTTGGGCAAGGCAAGCCGTGCCAGCGGAATATCCAAGGCGACCTTGTCGCGCCGCATCGCCGACCTCGAGGAGCAATTGGGGGTCCGGCTGATCGAACGCAGCGCCCGCGGCCTGAAGCTCACCGAGGCCGGTGCGCTGCTGATGGCCAGGGCCGAAGGGCCGTTGGCCGAGGTGGCCGAAGCCATGGCGGCGGCGAAGGAGGGTGTATCGACGCCGCGCGGACGCTTGCGTGTCGCGGCTCCGGTCCTGTTCTCGCAGCTTGCGATGGGACGCATCGGCGCAGCGTTTTGCGCGGCTTACCCTGACGTCACGATCGAGGTCATTGCGGAGGACCGCGTGGTCGATCTCGTCGAGGAGCAATTCGATGTCGCCATCCGGATCAACCCCGGCCCGGACAGCGATTTGGTCGGTCGCTGTTTCGCCAAGGACCGGCTGGTGGTGGTGGCCGCCCCTGAACTGCCGATGCCTGCACCCGGCGCCATCCGCTCGGTTCCCGGCATTGTGGCGTCCGGTTTCGAGCCCACCCAGTGGACACTGGACGGCGGCCACTTGGTCCTGGAACCGATCCCCAGGCTGCGGTTCTCTTCGTTCCTGATGATCCGCGATGCGGCCATCGCCGGTGGAGGGGCGGCCCTTATCCCGCAGTCGATGGCATGGAGCCAGTTGGCCAGTGGCGAATTGGTCCAGTGGGGCACGGTATCGGGGAAAGAAGCCGAACTCTGGGTCTTGCACACGTCCCGGCGACTTGCTGCGCCAAAGGTGCGGGCCTTTGTCGATTTCATGTGTGCCAGGTACCCGGACATGTCCCTGGTTTTGCAGGGATAAAAAACGCTCACGTCAGGTCGTCGGTCATGAGCCTCACCCTGTGGCAATCGGTCGGCCCGAGTTTTTGACCGCTTGCCGAGCGCACCTCCATCGGCATGAGCGCTTGCCCGGACGCGTTGTCCAACAGCACGGAACGGGTTTCCCCCGGCTCGAACAGGAAACGTTCGCCCCACTGCCGCAGGCTGACCACCACCGGAAAGATCTCCCGGCCTTTCTCTGTCAGGACGTACTCCTTGTAGGCGCTCCCATCCGAGGCGGGTCGAATGTCGAATACGCCGGCCTCGACCAAGGCTTTGAGTCGCGAAGCCAGAATGTTCTTGGCCACGCCCAGGCTCTTTTGAAATTCGCTGAATCGACGGATGTCGTCGAATGCGTCGCGGATGATCATCAGCGACCAGCGATCACCCATCACATCCAGTGTCCTGGCGACCGGGCATTCGTTGTTTTGCGATGAAGCGGTTTCCATTTTATTGACCCTCTGGAAAGCATTGCCAAGTTGGCCGGAATTTTGTGGTTGCAAATTGAAACCTGATCAAGCAACAATCCATACAGGTTTTTAATTGAAACCAGTTTAGCGCCAAGGAGACGTGCATGACAGCAGAGGCCGACTGTTTCACCCAGCAGCCTTCGGGAAATCAGGGTGGCGAGGGAGCTTGCTCTCGCCGGCCTGTAGGAGCTGACGAGCGAAGCGAGGCTACGATCTTTCCCTCGACGCTTGAGTCCCAAGCGAAAGATCAAAAGATCGCAGCCTTCGGCAGCTCCTACACGGGGTCATCGGGGCTTTCGCCGTCGCTCACGTTATTGTTTTCCGTGACCTGCGCACTGGCCGTCGCCAATGTCTACTTTGCCCAGCCCTTGCTTGCCTCGATGGCCGAGAGCTTGGGCGTCGCTTCCGGATTGATCGGGGGGGTGGTGACGGCCACGCAGGTGGGGTACGCGCTGGGGTTGCTGTTCATCGTCCCGCTGGGGGACAGGGTCGACCGTAAACGGCTGGTTTTCGCGCAATTGGCGTTGTCTGCCATCGCGCTGGCGGCCGTCGGCGCAGCCCAGCATTGGTTGGCTTTGCTGGGCGCCATGGTCGTGATGGGGTTGCTGGCGGTGGTCGTCCAAGTGCTGGTGGCCTATGCCGCCGTGCTGTCCTCGCCCTCCCAACGGGGACAGACCGTGGGCACCGTCACCAGTGGCGTTGTCCTGGGGATTCTCCTGGCGCGGTTTACCTCCGGGGCGATCGCCGACCTGGCGGGCTGGCGCGGGGTTTATTTCGTGTCCTCGGGCTTGATGCTGACCATCGCGGCAGTGTTCTGGGCCGTGGTGCCTGCCGTTGTGTCGCCCCGTCACCGGCAGCCCTACCTGGCGCTTATCCGTTCACTGTTCGTGCTGTTCGTGACCGAGCCGGTGCTACGGACCAGGGGCCTGCTGGCCTTGCTGACCTTTGCCGCTTTTTCGGTGTTGTGGACTGCGATGGTGCTGCCGTTGAGCGCCGCGCCGCTGTCACTTTCACACACGGCCATCGGCCTGTTTGGCCTGGCGGGTGTCGCCGGTGCCCTGGCGGCCAGAAGCGCCGGTCGTTGGGCCGATCAAGGTTTTGGACAACGGGTGACCGGTTTGTCGCTGGGGCTCCTGACGTTCTCTTGGCTGCCCATCGCATTTACCGAGAGCTCCCTGATCGCACTGGTCTGCGGCGTGGTGCTACTCGACTTCGCCGTACAAGCCGTGCACGTCACCAACCAGAGCCTGATTTTCGCCGCGAGGCCCGACGCCCAGAGTCGCATGGTCGGTGCGTACATGTGTTTCTACTCGGTGGGTAGCGCGCTGGGAGCGGCCGCCGCGACCCAGGTCTATGCGCTGTGGGGCTGGATGGCAGTCAGCCTGCTGGGCGCCTCGATCAGCCTCGCCGCGTTGGTGGCCTGGAGACGCTCGCTTCATTGCGGCCACTGCTCAAGCAGGATCGAGACGAATTTCTCCGCGGCCGGGGAGAGCGATGCGCCCCGGCGGTAAACCAGGCCCAGGGAGCGGTTTACCACCGGCTCGATCAGCGGCACGCTGACCAGGGTTGGATGATCCCCGGCCGGCATGGCCAGGCTGGGCATCGCCGACACGCCCAGGCCGGCCTCTACCAGTCCCAGCGACGTAGACAAGTGCTGCACTTCGTAGAACCACTGCGGGCGCCAGCTCAGGCCCGACAGCGCGTGGTCCAGCAGCATGCGGTTGCCGCTCAGGCGCCCGACCCCGATCAGCCGGTAGTCGCTGAGTTCCGACCAGGTGACCGCACTGCGTTCAGCCAGTTCATGGTCGCGTCGGCAGGCCAGCACAAAGGGTTCGTTGACCAGGGGCACGAATTCGATGTCCGGGTGCTGGCCGCTCATCATATTGATGCCGAAGTCGGCTTCGCCGCGCAGCACGGCTTCGAGCCCTTCGTTGGCGCTGAGGTCGAGCAGGCGGATGCGGATTTTCGGGTAGCGCTCGTTGTAGAGGCGGATCACCGAAGGCAGGAAATAGAACGCCGCCGTGGGGATGCACGCCAAGGTCACCCGGCCGATCTGTCGCTCCGCCAGCTCGCGGATGTTGAGAATCGAGTCGTCGAAATCATCCAGCAGGCGCCGCGCCTTGGGCAGGAAGTCACGGCCGACACTCGTCAGGCTGACCTTGCGGGTCGTGCGATCAAGCAAAGCGGTTCCCAGGCCTTCCTCGAGTTTTTTCATCCGTCGGCTCAGGGCCGGTTGTGACAGATGCAGCGCATCGGCAGCTTCGTGGAAACTGCCCAGTTCGGCGATTTTCACGAAAGATCGTATGTCCTGGAGCTCATATTCCATGTTCTACCTCACCGGAGAGGGGGATGCGCGGTGCAAATCATCGTAAATTAATTCATTTGTGAAACGCAATAATCTCTCTGATCTTTGCATTGGAAACACTTTTCAAATTTTGCCACTCTTGTGTCCAGAGCATCAATTATTCAGATTGATCAACAAGAGTTAGTGAACATGCAGCGAATTCCTTGTGTGCTAATGCGCGGCGGTACGTCCAAAGGCCCGGTGTTCCTCGCCTGGGATCTGCCGGTCGCCATCGCCGAACGTGACGAGCTGCTGCTCAACCTGATGGGCTCCGGCCACGAGCTGGAAATCGACGGCATCGGTGGTGGCAGCCCACAAACCAGCAAAGTGGCGATCGTCAGCCCATCGCTGCACCCAGACGCGGATGTCGATTATTTGTTCGTCCAGGTCATGGTTTCCCAGCGTCGGGTCGATACCGCCCCCAACTGCGGCAACATGCTCTGCGCCGTCGGCCCCTTTGCCATCGAGCAGGGGCTGGTCAAGCCTTCCGGCGACCTGACCCGGGTGCGCATTCGCAACCTCAACACCGGGACGTTCGTGAATGCCGAAGTGCAAACCCCGCAAGGCAAGGTCAGCTATGAAGGCGATACCGCCATCGACGGCGTGCCTGGCACCGCCGCTCCGGTACAACTGACGTTTCTCGATGCGGCGGGCAGCAAGACGGGGAAACTCTTCCCGACCGGGCAGACCCAGGACCTGATCGACGGTATCCCGGTGACCTGCATCGACATGGCGATGCCGATGATGATCGTCGAGGCCAGCCAGCTCGGCAAACGCGGTGACGAAAGCCCTGCCGAACTGGACGCCGATAAAGCCTTCCTGCAGCGGCTGGAGTCCTTGCGGCTGAAAGCCGGCCTGGCGATGGGCCTGGGTGATGTCAGCGACAAGGTCATTCCCAAGCCGGTGCTGGTGTCTCCGGCCAAGTCTGGTGGGACGATCCAGGTGCGCTACTTCATGCCGCACAACTGTCACCGCGCCCTGGCGATCACCGGCTCCATCGGCCTGGCCACGGCGTGCGTAACCGAAGGCAGCGTCGTTGCACAGTTGCTCGGCAACGTCAGTAAACCGCGCTTGCAACAGGTTCGGATCGAACACCCAAGCGGCGGTATTGATGTCGTACTGTCCTACACCGGTGAAAAGGGTGAGACCATCCGGGCTTCGGTAGTACGTACCGCGCGCCGGCTTTTCTCGGGTTACGTCTACGCCACGGCGTCCCAACGTCTGGCCGGATAGCCCTGGCCGCCAGGGTCTTTTGCATCAGAACAATTCTAAAAATGGGTGATGCCATGAAAGTTGTTAAATCGCTCTACTTCCAGATCATCTGCGCCGTGCTGCTGGGCGTGGTCGTCGGGCACTTCTGGTCGCAACAGGCAATTGCCTTGAAGCCGCTGGGCGATGCCTTCATCAAGCTGATCAAGATGATGATCGCGCCGGTGGTGTTCTGCACCATTGTCACGGGCATCGCCGGTATGAGCGACAAGCGCTCGCTGGGGCGCTTGTTGAGCAAGACCCTGCTGTTGTTCCTGGCGCTGACGGTGATTAGCCTGATCATCGGCCTGGTGTCGGTCTACCTGTTCAAGCCCGGCGCGGGCATGAACATCGACCCGACGCAGTTGAGCACCCAGGGGTTGTCGCAGTACACCGAGTCCGCCGCGAAACTGAGCGTGGTGGACTTCTTCATGCACATCATTCCCGACACCTTCATCGGCGCCTTCAATAAAGGCGAGGTGCTGCCGGTGCTGTTTATCGCGGTGCTCTGCGGTTTTGCCCTGTCGTCCCTGGGCGAGCGCGGCAAGCCTATGCTGGAGGTCCTGGAATCGGCTTCGCACATGGTGTTCAAGATTTTCTCCTACCTGATGCGTTTCGCTCCGATTGGCGCTTTCGGGGCCTTGGCCTTCACGGTAGGGCAGTACGGCATCACGTCGCTGGGCTCGCTGGCCAAGTTGATCATGACCTTGTACATCGCCTGCGCTTTCTTCGTCTTCGTGGTGTTGGGCAGCCTTTGCCGCGCCCACGGTTTCAGCCTGTGGAAGCTGTTGCGTTACCTGCGTGAAGAGTTCCTGGTGGTGCTCGGCACGTCCTCGACCGAACCGGTAATGCCGCGGATGTTGGAAAAACTCCAGGCCCTGGGGTGCAAGAAAGGGGTCGTGGGGCTGGTGCTGCCGACCGGTTACTCGTTCAACCTCGACGGCACGGCGATCTATCTGTCGCTGGCGGCGATCTTCATTGCCCAGGCCTGCAACATCGACCTGACGCTGACCCAGGTCATCACCATGCTGGCGATCATGCTGCTGTCGTCAAAGGGGGCCGCGGGTGTGACCGGCAGCGGGTTTGTCGCCCTGGCCTCGACCTTGACGGTCATCCACGACATTCCCCTGGCGGGCCTGGCCCTATTGATCGGGATCGACCGATTCATGTCCGAAGCGCGGGCGTTGACCAGCCTGGCGAGCAATGCCGTCGCCACCGTGGTGATCTCCCTCTCGGAGAATGCCTGTGACCGCGAAGTGCTGTTGCAGACCCTGGACGGCAAACCCGTCCTGACACAGACCCCGGCAACGGACTCGAGCTGGGACGGCACAAAGGTCGTCAAACACATCTAGCCGCTCACGGCTGACTCGACAGCACCGCGCAAGCTCACTCGATACCTCTGCGCCAGGCACACTTCAGCGTGTTGCCTGGCGGGTGGGAGGGCGTGCGCCTGGGTGTCTGCCAAGCTACTCATAACAACAAGAGATCTGACATATGCTCGCTTTACTTGGCTTGGCCATGGTGGTGGTCTTCACCTTCCTGATAATGACCAAACGCTTGTCCCCGATCGTCGCCCTGACGGTAGTGCCCATCGTCTTCGCCGTGCTCGGCGGCTTTGGCGGGACCACCGGCAAGATGATGCTGGACGGCCTGAAAATGGTTGCGCCCTCGGCGGCACTGCTGTTGTTCGCGATCCTGTTTTTCGGCCTGATGATCGACGCCGGTCTGTTCGACCCGCTGATCCGCAAGATCCTCAAACGGGTCAATGGCGACCCGATGAAGATCGCCGTGGGCACCGCGCTGCTGTCGCTGTTGGTGGCGCTGGACGGTGACGGTACGACGACCTACATGATCACCTGTGCCGCGATGCTGCCGCTGTACAAGCGCATCGGCATGAACCCGATGATCCTGGCGACCATTTCCATGCTCTCCTTGAGCATCATGAGCGGCATGACCCCTTGGGGCGGCCCGGCGACCCGTGCGATCGCAGCGCTGGGCCTGGATGCCGGTGAGTATTTCGTACCGTTGCTGCCGACCATGATCGGCGGTGCGATGTGGGTGGTGTTCACGGCCTTCCTGCTGGGCCGTGCCGAGCGCAAGCGTATCGGCAACGTCCAGCTGCAAAGCGGTGGCGGTGACTGCTACATCAACGCGATCATCGAGGACACGCCACACAAGCGCCCGAAACTGGCCTACGTCAACCTGCTGCTGGTGGTCGCGGTGATGGTCGCGCTGGTGATGGGGCTCATGCACTCGGCGATTCTGTTCCTGATCGGTTTCGTCCTGGCGCTGATGATCAACTATCCGCAGCTGGATATTCAGAAGGAACGCATTCTCGCCCATTCGGGCAACGCCATGACCGTGGTCCTGCTGGTGTTTGCCGCGGGCATCTTCGCCGGGATCTTCTCCGGAACGAAAATGGTCGATGCCCTGGCACAGACCCTGGTCGATTGGATTCCGCCTTCCTGGGGCCATCTGTTCCCGCTGGTGGTGGCGATTACCAGCATGCCGCTGACCTTCGTATTGTCCAACGATGCCTACTACTTCGGTGTCGTGCCAATCCTGGCCAATGCCGCGGCTGCCTACGGGATCGATCCGGTGGAAATTGCCCGGGCCTCCATTCTCGGCCAGCCGGTGCACCTGATGAGCCCGCTGGTGGCCTCGACCCTGTTGCTGGTGGGCATGGTCGACCGCGACTTGGGCGACTTCCAGAAAGCCACCGTCAAATGGGCGGTGCTCACCTCCCTGGTGATTACCGCGTTGGCCCTGCTGACCGGGGCACTGACGCTGTTTTCCTGATTCACCCGACAACCTTGTTTTCCTGCCTGGCACGCCCCCGCAAGCGGGGGGGCGCAGGCGTGCGCGTCCAATAACAACAACGAGTAGCCAGACATGACCATTTTGCTGACCCGCGGGGCTTTGTTTCCAATCCTTGGCCTGTTGCCCCTGGCCACGGCCAGCGCCGAAGGTTTCATCGATGACAGCAAGCTGAAGCTGCAATTGCGCAACGTCTACTTCAACGAAAATTTCCGCGACGAGCACGGTATGAGCGCCCGGGCGGCAAGGACCGCCAAGAGTGAGCGCACCGAATGGGCCCAGGGCTTCCTGCTGGATTACCAGTCAGGCTTTACGCCGGGCACCCTCGGCTTCGGGATCGATGCCCTGGGCCTGCTCGGGGTCAAGCTCGACTCCGGGCGTGGCCGCAGCGGCACCGGCCTGCTGCCGGTGCATGACGACGGTCGCGCCGCCGACGAGTTCGCCAGTGCGGGCATGACCGCCAAGGCCCGGTTGGCCAAGACCACGCTCAAATACGGCACCTTGCTGCCCAAGACCCCGGTGCTGGTCTACAACGATGCGCGGCTGTTGCCCCAGACTTACCAAGGCACCCAGATCAGCAGCAATGACATTGACAACCTCACCGTCACCGGCGGGCACCTGGAGCGTTTCAAGCTGCGGGATTCGAGCGACAGCATGCCCATCGTGCCGGACGGCTACGGCGGCGATAAGTCCGGTGACTTCAGCTATGCCGGTGCCGACTACAAGCTGGGCAAGCAGATCCGCCTGAGCTACTTCTATGGCGAGCTGGAGAATTTCTATCGACAGAACTTTGTGGGCATCCAGCATGATCTGCCCCTGGGCGCCGGGGTATTGACCAGCGACCTGCGCTACTTCAACAGCGTCGATTCGGGGTCGGCCTACGGCGGCAAGGTCGACAACGACATGCTCAGCGGGTCGCTGTCCTACGCCGTGGTCGGCCACACACTGAGCGCCGGTTACCAGACCCTCAGCGGCGTGGCGGGCCTGCCTTACATCAGCGGCGCCACGGTGTACTCCTTCAGCAACGTCGGGATCGGCAAGTTCATCGAGGAAGACGAGAAGACCTGGATGCTCGGTTATGGCTACGATTTCGCTCGCCTCGGTGTGCCCGGCCTGACGTTCTCCACCCGCTACCTGAGCGGTAACGACGGTAAGTCCAACACCACGGTCAAAGAGTGGGAACGTGACGCAGAGATCGCTTATGTGGTGCAGCAGGGTACGTTCAAGGGGCTGGGGGTGAAGTTGCGAAACTACGTCTATCGCTCGGACTTTTCCCGTGGCCGTGACAGCAACCGGATCTACTTTACCTACGACATCGCTCTTTGGTAGGGCACTTCTCGCCGCCGCCGCTGCCTGATCCCACGGGGCAAGCGCCTTGGCCCCGCGGTCATCGCAGTGGCTCGGATCGATGCTTTGCGACATCATGACGCGTCCCGTCACGACGCGTGGGTGGCGGACGGAACAGACCGTGTCGTCTTGTGTGGCCGCACACCTTGGCGCTAATCACCTTTGGGCAAAGCCCCCGTCGAGGCCGCTGTGGATCGAAACCGAGAGCGACGTAACAACCTTTCCCTGGATGGCCTGAATTTTTTCCTCGCGGATGTGCGCGATGGTTTGGGGCCTTACCTGGCGATCTACCTGCTGGCGGTGCATCACTGGGACCCGGCCAGCATTGGCGTGGTGATGACGGTCGCGGCCATGGCCGGGCTCGTCGCCCAGGCGCCCGCCGGCGCACTGATCGACCGGGTGCGCGGCAAGCGTGCCATGGTGGCCGTGGCCGCCTTGGTGGTGACGCTGGGTTGCCTGATACTTCCGTTCACGTCGTCCTTTGGCCTGGTGGCATTGACCCAGGCCATCGGCGCCGTGGCAGCGTCAGTCTTTGCGCCGGCTATCGCGGCGATTTCCCTGGGCATTACCGGCGCCAAGGCTTTTACACGGCGTACGGGGCGCAATGAAACATTCAATCACGCGGGCAATGCCTGCGCCGCGCTGCTGGCGGGTGGGTTCGCCTGGCTGTTCGGTCCCATCGCGGTGTTCTACCTGATGGCCGCCATGGCATTGGCCAGCATCGTGGCGGTCGGTTGCGTGTCCGCCGAGGCCATCGACCATGATGTGGCCCGGGGCCTGGAGGCGGGGCAGTTGGTTCACGGCCCTGTACCCTCGACGCTGCGGGTCCTGCTGGATAACCGTACGCTGCTGTTGTTCGCCATTTGCTGCGGGCTGTTCCACCTGGCAAACGCGGCGATGCTCCCGCTGGTCAGCCAGAAGCTCGCCCAGGCCAATGTGCACCTGGCCACGCCGTTGACGTCGGCTTGTATCGTTGCGGCGCAACTGGTCATGGTGCCCATGGCGTGGCTGGTGGGCGTCAAGGCCGATGCCTGGGGCCGCAAGCCGTTGCTGTTGGCCGGCTTCCTGATCCTGCCCATCCGCGGTGTGTTGTACGTGCTCTCGGACGACCCCTACTGGTTGGTGGCGGTGCAACTGCTGGACGGTATCGGTGCCGGGCTGTTTGGCGCGCTGTTTCCCCTGGTGGTCAAGGACCTGACCCAGGGCACCGGGCGCTTCAACGTCAGCCTCGGGGTGTTGTCGACGGTGTTCGGGCTCGGCGCCGCGTTGAGCAACAGCCTGGCCGGCTTCGTGGTGCAAGGGGCTGGCTACAGCGCGGCGTTCCTGACCCTGGCGGCGATTGCCGCGCTGGCATTCGGCCTGTTGTTGGCGATGCCGGAGACCTTCAGACCAAGCCGCGTGTCCCAGGCCGACCCCCTTGCGGTGCCCGACGGCGGGGTCGCCTGAGGCCGGATACCCGGTTCACCCCAGCGCTGTTCAAGCCCGGGCGGGGTCGTTGGCGTGCTCCCGTCGAGACAGCTGAAGCAGCAAGCCTGGTTCCGCTCTCATGGCTGAAAGCGTCCAGCCATGGGCCTGGGTGATTTCCTGGCAGATCGTCAGGCCCAGGCCGGCGCCATGGTCGCGGCGATGGGCCCCGCGCCAGAAGCGCACGAACAGTTGGGGCAGTTGCTCCCGATCAACGCCGGGGCCCCAATCGCGTACGCTCAGGTGATCCCTGCCGATCTCCACCCGCACCTCGGTGCCTCGAGGGGCGTGTTGAAGGGCGTTCTCCAGCAGGTTTTTCAGCAAGGTGAAGAGGGCGCTGCGATCAGCCTGCCAGGGGGCAACGCCCGTGCAATCCTCGGCCAGTACCAGGCGCACGTCGACGGCTTCGGCCATGCGCTGTAGATAGTCGGCGGCTTCCTTCGCGACATCGGCCAGTTCGACCGCGGCAAACCGATAGTTCTGGGCCTCGCTGGCTTCGGTCAACAGCAGCAGTTGCTGGGCTTGGCGGGTCATGTGTGCCACGTCGTTGAGCAGCGCGTTGCGACCAGGACTGTCTGCCATCAATTCGATCTGCGCGCGTATCAGCGCCAGCGGTGTCTTCAGCTCGTGCGCCGCTGTCGCCAGAAACTCCTGCTGGATCCGGTAGCCATTTTCCAGGCGCTGGAGGACCCGATTGAAACTGTCCACCAGTGGCACGATTTCGGACGGGACGCTGCTGACCTGCAAGCGCGAATGCAGCGAGCGAGGCGAAATGGCCGCGGCCGACTCGGACACTTCGCGCAAGGGCTTGAGCGTATAACCCAGGATGACATAGGCGCAGGCGCCAAAGACGAAGAGTAGTACCAGGCTGAACAGGGCGATGCCGGCCCCCATGAAGGGCAGCGCGAAGGCCCCGTGAAAGAGGTCCATCAACCGTTCGCTGACGGCAAGCTGCAGGAACCAGGTCTGGCCGTCGTGTTCGACTGGCGCGGTGGCACCGTACATCAAGATGCCCTGGCGCTCGAACTTGAACGGTTCATGCTCCAAAAGGCGCAGCGAGGCACTCGCCGGCCAGAAGGTCGCGTCGGTGGACGCCAGGGCCACGTTTGCCGAGGCATCCAGCACACGGTAGCCGATCTCCTGTCCCATGCTGTCAAAGGTCCAGATTCGATCCGCCTCGCTGGGATCGAATCCGGCCGGACGCCCGCCAGCATTGAACTGGAGTTTCTCCGCCAGCTCCTGGGTGCGCTCGGCCATGTTCATGACCGACAGGATGTCGCTCTGTGAGCTGACCAGGGCCAATGCCGCCGACACGATCAACAGAATGCTCAGCGCCACGCCGGCAATATAGGCCAGCAGCACCTTGAACCTGAGGCTACTCAACCACGTCGACCTGGCGGAGCGCATAACCGAGACCTCGCAGGTTGACAATGCGTTGGCGGGAGCCGATGGCAAGCAGCTTGCGGCGGATACGGTGCAGGGCCACGTCCAGGGCGTTCGGCGTGACCGCCTCGCTCAAGCCCCAGCCCGCCGCCTCTATGTTGGGGCGGCGGACGACTTCCCCAGGCTTGCGCAACAGCAGCAACATGATCTGCATTTCCGCCGGCGCCAGGGTAATGCTTTCATTCGCACAACACATAGTGCCGGTATCGGGTTGCAGGCTCAGGTCACCGTGGCTGGGGGCCAGTGGCCGACAGTCCACGGGGCGCCGCAGCAAAGCCCGCACCCGGGCAACCATTTCATCCATGGCAAACGGCTTGGGCAGATAGTCATCGGCACCGGCATCGAGCCCCTGGACCCGATCATGGAGGGCATCCCGTGCCGTGAGCACCAGGCACGGCAGGCCAAGCCCGGCGCTGCGCAGGCGCTTCAACAAGACCAGCCCGTCGCCGTCCGGCAAGCCGCGATCGAGGATCAGCGCCTGGTAGGGCACCCGCTGGATGGCCGCCCAGGCACCGTCCATGCGGTTGATCACATCGACGGCGATCCCGGCGTTCGTCAATCCCGTGCTGACCAGTCGGGCCAAGCGTTCGTGGTCCTCGACCAACAGAATACGGCTCATCAGAAGCGGTACAGGTAGCCGAACAGCGCGCTGTTTTCGGTAGAACGATCTACCAGCGGGCTGTCCTTGATCTCGCTGGCGAAGCGGGTCGCCTTGATATCGAGGAACACAGAGTGGTGCTTATCGAACATGTAGTTTCCCCGGACGCCAAATTCGGTATTGAGGGCAGACTTGCCATCATAGGCCGCGCGATCGATGCGGGCTTCACTGTCGCGCACGCCAAAATAATAATCGACGTATTTCTTGTCCTGCCACATCGCCGTCACGTGGGGCGTGAGGGTGATGCGATCGTCGAACCGCCAGGTCCGCTCCAGGCCAAGGTTGAAGCGCTGTCCCTTGCTGTTGCCCGATACATCCGCCAGCCACTCGGCGTGGGCGTCCACCCAGGCGGTGTTCCACTGCACTTTGGCTCCGGCCCAGAAGCTGTTTTTACGGTCGTTCATGCCATCGAAAACCCGCGAGTCATCGGCATCATAGCCACTGAAATCGTACTGGCCCACGAGGCTGAAATCGATGTGCTGGGCGTCGTTGATCTCGAGCTGCGACAGCTTGACCTCGGCGTTTGGGCCGAACACCCGCAGGTATTCGTTCTCGAAGTAGATCAGCGGTATCGCCTTGTTGTCACGATCGATGCCGGTATAGGGCTGCTGGCTGCTGATTGCGCCGACCCCCAGCCCCCAGGACGAAGACGGTTCGGCAGTTTCAGGTTCGGAGGACTGTGCGGCCAGCGCTGAAGGGGGCGCAGTGAGCATGATCAGGTTCGGGATGGTTGAAACGGCTAAGCGCAGCAAATGCATGGGGTGCTCCAACGGGACAGGATGAAATGCGCGTCTATCGTTGAGCGTTTTCCCTTACGGGATACTTACGGTTATTTGTCGAAAGCTTGACCTCGAGGCCTGTACAGCCGAAGAGCAGAACGCGGTGTCCGAGGACATCAATCGTAACGTGAATGAGATCGTTGGCTTGGTTATCCAGGTAAGTCCCGGGCCTTTGGTGCAAGGCCCGGGTGTACGCTCAAACGATATCGTCGATCAGGATGTGGCGCTCGCCGCGGCTGCATTGTTCGATCCGCGCTTCGACCTTGTAGACCTGGCGCAGCATCGACTCGGTAATCACCTCGGCGCTCGGGCCGCTGCCCTGGGCGGTGCTGTCGGCGATGATCAGCACTTGGTCGGCAAAGCGCAGCGCCTGGTTCAGGTCATGGATGGCGATGAACACAATGACCTGGCGCTTGCGCGCCAGGGCCCGCATGAAATTCAGCACCTGGACTTGCCGATGCATGTCCAGGGCGCTGGTCGGCTCATCCATCAACAGGATCTCCGGTTCGCGCACCAGGGTCTGGGCGATCGACACCAGTTGCTGCTGTCCGCCGCTAAGCTCTCCGAGATTACGGAACGACAACTCAGTGATGCCCAGCGCGGCGAGAATGTCGTCCACCCGCTTCAATTCATCATCATGGACGACCCAGCCCGGTGTGAGCTGCTTGCGCGCCAGCAGCACCGACTCGTACACCGTCAGCCGGGCGCTGGCGTTCAAGCCCTGGGGCATGTAGCTGATCCCCAGCGGTCCCTTTTTCGAGCCCTCCAGGACCACCTGTCCGGGGCCGTCGATCAACCCGGCCATGCGCTTGAACAAGGTGGATTTGCCCGCCGCGTTGGGGCCGACTACCGCCACCACCTGGCCGCCGACAAAAGCTGCCGTGGTCACGCCGTGAATGACCGTGCGCTGGCCATAGCGGGCCCCGAGATTCTCCAGCCGGATCGTTACCATGAGTTTTTCTTCCCGCCGAGAATCAAGGAGATGAAGAAGGGCACGCCGATCAGCGACGTCACCACGCCGATGGGGAAAATGGCCCCAGGGATCAGGGTTTTGCTGATCACTGAACTGGCGGACAGAATCAGTGCGCCGGTCAACAAGGACGCCGGCAGGAAGAACCGTTGGTCCTCACCGATCAGCATCCGCGCGATGTGCGGGCCGACCAGGCCGATGAAGCCGATCGTGCCGACGAACGCCACCGGGAACGAGGCGAGCAGGCTGACCATGATCAGCGTCTGAAAGCGCAGGCTGCGCACGTTGATGCCGAAACTCGCGGCCTTGTCGTCCCCCAGCCGCAGCGCGGTCAAGGCCCAGGCGCGCCGGGCGAAAATCGGCAGGGTGACCAGGATCACCAGGCAGATCACCCCGAGTTTGGGCCAGGTGGCTTTGGTCAGGCTGCCCATCGTCCAGAACACCACGGCGGCCACGGCTTGCTCGGTGGCGAAGAATTGCACCAGCGCCAGTAACGCGTTGAAGGTGAACACCAGGGCGATGCCGAGCAGCACGATGGTTTCGGCGGTGACACCGCGGCGCAGGCTCAGGAAGTGGATCAGCAATGCCGACAGCATGGCCATGATGAACGCGTTCACCGGCACCATGTACTGCGCCGCCAGCGGGAACAAGGCCACGCCAAACGCCAGTCCCATGGCCGCACCGAAACTGGCGGCGGCGGAAATGCCCAGGGTGAACGGGCTGGCCAGCGGGTTGTTGAGGATCGTCTGCATCTGCGCGCCGGCCAATGACAACGCGGCGCCGACCGCAACGGCCATCAGCGCCACAGGCAGGCGGATGTCCCACATCACCACGCGGACCTGGGGCGATGCGCTGTCCGGTGAAAACAGCGCACCGAGCACTTCGTCGAGGCTGTAGCGTGCCGGCCCGAGGGCCAGGTCGAGCAGGACGCTGCTGATCAGCAACAGCGTGAGCCCGCCGAGAATGAGCCGCTTGCGCAGCACCAGGCGCCGGTAGGTGTCACGCTGCATGACCAGGGGCTCGTTCAACGACATCATGGCTGGTCCTCGGTCTGGCCCAGGCTGACGGCGTAACCCGGCTCATAAGGGACCGGCAGGAACTGCTCGTGCAATTGGCGGAACGAGGCGTCCGGGTCCAGGTCGGCGAACAACGTCGGGTGAAACCACTTGGCCAATTGCTGGATAGCCACGAACTGGTAGGGGCTGTTGTAGAACTGATGCCAAATGGCGTGGAACGCTTGGTCGTCCTGGGCCTTGATGCCGGCGTAGGCCGGTCGCTGGGTGTACCACGCCAGTTTTTTCCTGGCTTGGGCCATGTCCGCCCCGGGGCCGACGCCTACCCAATGGCCACCGGGTGCAAAGGCTTCCCAGTTGGCACTGGTAACCACCACCTGCGCCGGGTTGGCGGCCACCACTTGCTCGGCATTCAACTGGCCGAATGTGGTGGGGATGATGCCTTTGGCGATGTTGTCGCCACCGGCCATTTCGACGAACAGGCCGAAGTTCTCGTTGCCGAAGCTCAGGCAGCAATCATCGGTGTAGCCGCCGATGCGTTCGATGAAGACCTTTGGCCGGGCAGGGTGGCGCGCTTCAATGACGTCGGTGACCCGTCGAATCTGTTGGTTGCGAAAATCGATGAAGGCTTCGGCACGGGCTTGCTTGCCGAACAACTGGCCGAACAGGCGCATGGTCGGCTCGGTGTTCTGCATCGGGTTGTTGCGAAAGTCCACGTAGACCACCGGGATGCCCAAGGCGTCGAGCTTCTCGATGTAGCGCGCATCCTCGGTGGCGTGCTGGGCTTCGATATTGAGGATGATCACATCCGGACGCTGGGAGATGGCTTGTTCAATGTCGAAGGTGCCGTCCTCGAACCCGCCGAAGGTCGGGATCTTGGCAATGTCGGGAAATTTGCGCAGGTAGGCGCCGTAGGTGTCCGGATCCGACTGGATCAGGTCCTTGCGCCAGCCGACGATGCGTTCGATGGGATTTTGCGTGTCCAGCGCCGCCACCAGGTACAACTGGCGGCCTTCGCCGAGGATCACCCGTCTGACCGGGAGGTGGACCTTGACCTGGCGCCCGAGCAGGTCGGTCACGCTGCCCAGGGCAGGGTCCGCCTCGGCGGCCAAGGCATCGTGGGGCGTCAGCGAGAGAAACGACACACCGAGCAGCCCGGCGAACAGCAGGGCGGCGAGGGTGTGCGGGCGGCGAAAAGCAGTAACCATGGTTCAGGCCTTTACAAAAGCCGGACCGGACAACGGCGCAAGTCGCCGCCCGGCCCGCAGGTTTCAGAAATCAACGGTGGCGGATAACAACAGCGTGCGCGGTGCGCCTTGGGAAAACGCGCCATAGGACGCGACCCCCGACCAATAGGCGCGGTCAAAGACGTTCTGCACCGTGGCGCGAAATGTCGTGGGCCGCTCGGCAATGCGCGTGACATAACGGGCACCGACATCGAAGCGGGTCCAGGCGTCCAGCTCCTGGGTGTTGGCCTGGTCGACGTACTGGCTGGCGGTGTAGATCGCACCGCTGGTCAGGGTCAGCCCATCGATGCCCGGGGTGTCCCACTCGGCCCAGAGGTTGGCCTGGACCTTGGGCACGCCCACCGGTGTATTGCCGCGGTTGGCGGCCACGCTGGTACGGGTCAGTTCCCCGTCGAGTAGCGTCACGCCACCGAGCAGGCGCGTGCCCCGGGCAATCTCGCCGGACAGGTTCAGTTCCACGCCACGGTTGCGTTGCTGGGCCTGGACCGAAAACACCCCGGACGACAATTCACCGCTGGGTTTCTTGATCTGGAACAGCGCCAGCGTGGCCATGAAACGTTCGTAGTCGACCTTGACCCCGATCTCCTGCTGGCGGGAGATGTAGGGTGAAAAAACCTCTTCGGCGTTCGTGGCGGCAGACGGCGCGATGTCGCCCTTGCTCAGGCCTTCGATGTAGTTGTAGTACAGCGCGACATGGTCCCAGGGCTTGGCGACGATACCGAGCAGTGGGGTGGTCTTGCTTTTATCGTAGGACGGGGTGGCGACGGTGGTGTTGTAGTTGTCCGACTGGATGTTTTGCCGGCGCAACCCGAGGGTGACTTGCAGGCGCTCATCGAGCACCGACAAGGTGTCGGCCAGGGCGACGCCCGACAGTTCGCTTTCGGAGACTTTTGGCGTGTGAGGTTCGGCGAGGTTGGGCCTGGGCCGGTCGACCGGGTGATAGATGTTCGAGAGGATGGCGGGGCCGGAAACAATGCCCCGGGACAATTCATCGCGATAACGGCTGACTTGCAGCACCGCGTGGTGGCTGACCGGCCCGGTGTCGAAGCCCAGGCGCGCGCCGGCATCGACGGTGTAGCGTTGGACGTTGAATTTGTAATAACCGGGAACCGATGACGTGTCGCCGGCGGCGTTGATGATGGTCGGGGTCTGGTCGGACATGCGCTCAACCTCGGATTTTCCGCCGCCGGCGTGGGCAAACAGAGTCAGTTGGTCGCTGAGGTCGTACTCGCCACTCAGCAACGCCGATTTGTCCCGGGCCCGGGAGCGTCCCCAGTCCTGGCTGACACTGGTGCGGCCGTTGGCGGCGGAGGGAATTTGCACGCCAGGGGCGATCAGAAAAGGGCGTGAGGCGGCGTCGAATTTTTCATCCTGGCTGATCAGGTCCAGGGTCATGCGCAGGCTATCACCTTGGTAATCCAGGGCCATGGCGCCGGTACCGACGTCTCGGGACTGCTTGTCGATGGCCGTGTCACCCTGCTGCAGGCTACCGTTGAGCCTGATCCCGAACCGGCGGTCTTCGCCAAAGCGCCGACTGATGTCGAGGTGGCCGCCCAGTTGCGAGTCCGTGGCGTAGCGGCTGGTGAATCGGGTCAGGTCCTCGTCGAGGGCGCGCTTGGGGACCACGTTGATCACGCCGCCCACGGCGCTGTTGGGCGACATGCCATACAGCAGCGCGGCGGGCCCCTTGACCAGTTCGATGCGCTCGGCGTAATCGGTGAACACCCGGTAATTGGATGCCACGCCATACACACCGTCGAAAGCCAACTCCCCGAGGTTGCCTTCCCCCAGCGGAAAACCGCGGATGAAGAACGAGTCGACGATGCCGCCCGCCTGGCCAGTGGAGCGCACCGAAGCGTCGCGTTCCAGCAAGTCGCCCACGGTGATCGCCTGTTGATCCCTGATCATCGTCGAGGTGTAGCTGCTGACGCTGAAGGGTGCATCCATCACATCGGCGTTGCCCAGCAGGCCGAGGCGTGCGCCGCGGGCGACCTGGTCGTTGGCGTCGGCAGGTGGCAGGTCGGTGCTGCGTCTGCCGGCGGCATCGACGCTGATCTGCGGCAGGGACACCTGGCGCAGCACCAGTGTGTAGCTGCCATCGTCGCGGGCAACCATCTCCACGCCGCTGTCGGCCAGCAGACGGGTGAGTGCTTGCGCTGCCGGATACGTGCCGGAAAGCCCAGGGCTGACCAGGCCCTCAGTGATCGAGGGCTGGAACGACAGGGCAATGCCGGCGGTCACCGCAAAGCGCGACAGGGCAGGGCCGAGCGGGCCCGGGGCGATGTCATAGGCGCGGGGGGCGACGGTTTCCAGTTGCGCGGGCGCGGCGGCGAAGGCGAACGGCCCGGTGACCCCGCTCAACGCAAGGCTCAACAGCACACTGCGCATGACGGGCTTGGACGGACGATCCGGACGCAGGGGCCGTGCAACGAGCATGGATGGATGACCCTATGGACGAGATGAAATGGTTATTCCTTTCTTTGCCAGTTGAGATCAAAAAAAGTATCACCCGAGCAGCAAATAATTTTTTGTGGGGTCAGGCTGGGGAGAGCGTCACCCAGTAACCGCTCAAATGACCGGTGACCAGGACCGGGTAGGTTTGCACCAGCATGTTGAGCGTGCGCTGGGTATCGCTGATGGGAAACGCGCCGGACACCCGCAGCTCGGCAATGGCCGGGTCGCAACGCACGAAGCCCCGGCGATAGCGCGCCAGTTCGGCGACGAAATCCGCCAGGCGCATCCTGTCGGCCATCAGCATGCCTTGGGTCCAGGCGCTGGCGTTGCGATCTGTCGGGGTCAACGGGCCGAAGGCCTGGGAGGAGAAGTCGGTGCGCTGTCCGGCGTTGACGATGAGCGGCGCGGCCTGGCGAGCCTCGGTCAATTCAATCCGCACCGCGCCTTCGAGTACCGCCAGATGGGTGCGCGATGGCAGCTGGCGCACGATGAACCGCGTACCCAGGGCTTGCATCCGGCCCTCGCGGGTGCTGACCAGGAACGGTCGGGCCTGTGGTGAGGCATCCGGCGCGGTCTGCACCAGGACTTCCCCTTCGCGCACATGGAGGAGCCGCTGTCGGGTGTCGAACAGCACGTCGAGGGCCGTGCCGGTATTGAGGGTGAGGTGAGAGCCGTCGGCCAGGGTCAACTCGCGGCGCTCGCCGATGGCGGTGCGGTAGTCGGCGGACCATTGCTGCGATTGCGCCAGTTTCCAACTGCCCCAACCGACAGGCACCGCTGCCAGCAGCAACGCCAGTTTGCCGAGGGCCGCGCGCCGTTCGGGGCTGCTTGGGCGATCCAGCGCCGACATCGCCAACGCGCGTGGCAAGCCGCCGAGCTTGCTTTGCAGCAATTGCGCACGAGACCAGGCCCGACCGCGCTCGGGGCTGCTGGCCCGCCAACATTCCCATTCGACGCGCTCGGTGTCACTGAGGTCGCTTTCGCTCAAGCGCATCAGCCACTCGGCGGCTTCTTCGAGGACCTTGGGGTCGAGCGGCGGCTCACGGCGACGAGTGAGCATTCATTCCACCAGCATCAAGCACTGTACGAATGCCTGCTTCATGTAGCGCTTGACCGTGATCAGCGAGACGTTCAACTGTTGGGCGATGTCGTCGTATTTCAGGCCGCCGATCTGCGACAGCAGGAATGCCCGCTTGACCGGCGCCGGGAGGGTGTCGAGCATGGCGTCGATTTCGTGCAGGGTTTCCAGCACCAGAAAGCGCAATTCAGGGGACGGCACTTCCTGGGCCGGCAAATGCGCGAGCGCCTCCAGGTAGGCACGTTCCAGGGCCTTGCGTTGATACCAGTTGATGAGAATGCCCTTGGCCACGCAGCTCAGGTAGGCCCGGGGCTGGTCAATGGCCGTGACTTGGGAGGCGAGAATGCGCGTGAAGGTGTCTTGCGCCAGGTCCGCCGCATCCATGGCGTTGCCCAGCTTCTTCTTCAGCGTGTTGTACAGCCAGCTGTGATGGCCGGCGTACAGGTCTTCGATCACGCGCAGATGCTGGTCGTTGTTCGCGGGCAGGGTTTCGCTCATGGTTGCGTTTTTTGCAATTGAGAAGTATTCCCAATGCTAAAGGACAACTTGCCCGCGACGCAAGCGGCATCGACTGGGAGCGAGCTTGCTCGCGATAGCGGTGTGTCAGCTCGCGGAGATGTTGACTGTGCCGACGCCATCGCGAGCAAGCTCGCTCCCACAGTTTTCGGGGATGATTATGAGATTTGAGATACACACTGAATCCCCTGCGGGAGCGAGCCTGCTCGCGATAGCGGTGTGTCAGCTTGCGGGGATGTTGACTGTGCCAGCGCCATCGCGAGCAAGCTCGCTCCCACCGTTTTCCGGGATGATGAGATTTGAGATACACACTGAATCCCCTGTGGGAGCGAGCTTGCTCGCGATAGCGATGTGTCAGCTTGCGGGGATGTTGACTGTGCCGGCTCCATCGCGAGCAGGCTCGCTCCCATCGTTTTGAGCAAAGCCCTGAACCATCTCTCAGGCGCGCGACAGGTGCGTCAGCGCGGCCGCCAGCGTGTCGATTTCAGCTTCGGTATTGTAGGCGTGTACGGAGGCGCGGCTGACTTCCAGCAAGTCGCGTTGCTGCATGTCGAGCATCGTCGAGCGGAACGTCGAGGTGCTGACGTTGATCCGTTTGGCCTGGCCCGCCAGCCATTGCTGGACCTGGGTCGCGCTGCCGTGGCGGTGGGTGAATGTGACGATGCCGGATTGGAGCGTGCCCTGGTCTTGAAGCGTGACCGTCGGAATCACCGCCAGGCGTTCGCGCAAATGGCTGGCCAGGTGTTGGATGCGCTGCCACATCGGCTCGATGCCTTGGGCCAGTGCATAGTCCACCGCCGCGCCGAGCCCCAGCTTGGCCGCCACGTTGCATTCCCAATTCTCGAAACGCTTGGCATCGCCACGCAGGCTGAACGTGTCAGGTGTTTGCAGCGAGGCGGCATGCAGGTCGAGAAAAACCGGCTCAAGGTTCTGGCACAGGGCCTTTTCGACATAGAGAAAACCCATGCCCCTGGGGCCACGCAAGTACTTACGGCTGGTCGCGGCGAGCATGTGGCAGCCGATGCGTTTCACATCGATCGGCATTTGCCCGACCCCTTGGCAGGCATCGAGCAGAAACAGCACCCCGGCGGCCCGTACCAGGGCGCCGATCTGTTCGACGGGTTGGACCGGTCCGCCGTTGGTGGCGATCACCGGCAAAGACACCAAGGCAACGCGATCATCCTCCAGCAGCGTCTTGAGGGCTGGCAGCGACACCTGGCCGTGCTCATCGTTGGGGATGATCCGCAGCTCGATACCGCGGAGTTTTTTCAGTTGCAGGTAGGGGATGTAGTTGCCGGCGTATTCGGTGGTGGACGTCAGGACCACATCGCCGGGCCGCAGCGGCAATGAATAGAAGGCCATGTCCCAGGCACGGGTGGCGTTTTCGATCACCGCGATTTCATCGGGCTGGGCGTTGATCAGGCGGCCAATGGCGTTGTAGACATTGTCCAGCGCCGCGGCCTGTTGCCCGGCAGCCTCGTAACCACCGAGGCGCGTCTCCCGTTGCAGGTGGTTGGTCACGGCCTCGATCACCGGTTCAGGCATCAGTGCCGCACCGGCGTTGTTGAAATGGACCAGGTGCGCGACACCGGGCGTATCGGCACGCAGTTGTTCAATGTTCAAAGCAAACTCCTTGATCATTCCCCGGGCGGGGCGGGGCTGGCTTGCAGGCTCGCGGGCCAGTACCGCAAGGCGACGATGGGAACCAGGGCCAACACATAGGCCAGGCAAACGAACAGGTAGGTGTATTGCAAACCGTAGACCTGGCTGAGCAATCCACCGGCCGAGATGCCCGCGATCGAGGCGAACTGCGCGGTGCCCTGGGCAATGCCCAGCACTTGGCCTTGGCGCGCGCTGTCGGCGGATTTCGAGATCAACGCCATCAGCACCGGTGTGGTAGCCCCCAGCAGCACTCCCCAGATGAAGTAGACGACGACAAAGACGATGGCATTGCGCGTGACCCCCGCCAGGGCGGTCAGGGCGATGCAACCGAGCACGACGTAGATGATGCGGTGCAAGGTGTCCTGCTGGGTACGGTGCTCGAAATAGCGCGACCAGGCGGTGGCCGAGAGGATGAAGCCCAGCGCCAGCAAGCCGTAGCATAGGCCGACCACCGAGTTGCTGACATCGAATACCGAGCTCACATACAAGGAGAATGAGGTCTGTGGCAGCATCCGTGCCAACAGCAGGATGCCCATGACCCACAGCAATGACAGCAATGGCGTTCCTTGCCAGACGCTGTCGGTACGGCTCGCTATCGTCGGGGCCTGGCTGGTCGCGGTTTTTTTCACCGGTGGCACGTCCGGCAAGGTCACGGCGGCCACCACCGTGCATACCGCGCACAAAGCCGAGGCGATGATGTTGATCCAGAAGAAAGTGGCGTAGTCGAGGATCAGGCCCCCGACCACCGCGCCGAGCAATGAGCCGACGTTGGTGGATATTTGCAGGATCGCGAACAGACGCGCCCGTCGCGAAGGGTCCTCGATGCTGACGCCATAGGCCTGGGCTGGGGCGATGTACCCGGCAAAGGCGCCCTGCAGGAAGCGCAGCACCAGGATGATCCAGATGTCGCTGCACAGCGCTAGCCCGAGCTGAGTCAATGACAAGCCCGCCAGGGCGCGGATCATCATCAACTTATGACCGTAGCGATCACCGATACGACCCCAGAAGGCACTGGTCAGGATGATGCCCAGCATCGGCCCGACATACACGGCGATGCTGGCGAAGCTGAAGACCGACTCCGAGGACGTCAGCCCGCGCAGGTGGACCGGCCAGAACGGCCCGCTCATTTCCATCGCGCCCATGGAGATGAGCTGGATCGCGAATAGAAGGTAAATCAGGATCCTGACGTTCGAACCCTGGATGGCACCTGCGTGGGACATGACTCAGCCTCAGTAATTAAACGCTCGCAAGCGGGTTGGTCAGCGTGTGCTGTAAACGATAGTTGGAGTACTGCAACAGGTGCATGCGCAACAACGACCGGGTCGGCCACGGGGCCTGGATGAACGCCTGGCGTTCAGCCTCCCACAATGGCGCGGCGACACGCTCGCGCACGGCTTCGAACGCCGCCTCGGTTTCCTCCCGCAGTACCCTCCACAGTCGCGTGTCGCCCAAGCCGTATTCCCGTGTCAGCCACAAGGCGATCTCGTGCAGGTGGGTAAGGAATGCCGCGTCGAGCACGAACATACGCACCGGCTCGATATCTTCCACGAACACGGTCGGCAAGATGCCCGGCTGCACATGAGGTTGCAAGGTGTACCCGCGTTCTTCCAGCAGGGGCGCGTAGGTCCTGCCGTCGCCGAAATCGCGGATCAACAGGCTACGCGCTTCGCCATCGGGGGCAAACAGCACCATGGTGTTTTGCTGATGGGCTTCGAGGCCGATGCCGTACATCAGGTAGATCGCGACCACTGGGCGGGTGACCACGGCGGCGTACTGCCGGAACCAGTCTTCAACACCCTGGGCATCGGCCCGAACCCCATCGCGCTCTATCAGGTCGGTAAACAGCGGGCGACCGCCGGGCAGGCGGGTGAACAACGAGGCCACGGTAATGGGCAGGCAATCGTCGTTGCGTTCGAACGCCGCCCGGCTGGCGCGATAGACCACTGACAGGTGCCGTCCGGGGGCATCGTCCTGGGTGATCGCGTTGCGGTACCGCACGCCGATCTCTTCCGGGAAGATCTCCAGGCGCTGGTGGAAGCCGTTTTCGGCGGCGAGGATTTTCGTGATCACCGTGCTGATCCGCGGGCCCATGTGGATCGACTTGGCTTGTAGGCTGCGCAGCTCGCTGGTCATCCACACGGCGATGGGCAACTTGATCAGCGGCGCGGTCTCGTCCAGCACCGGCATCATGGTCCGATAGGACATGGTCGGCAGGGTCTGGAGGTCGGGGCCCTCGGTGATCAGGATGCCGGCTTCGATTTCCGCGGCAAAGGTCTTGAGCACGTAGGCCTGGAGATGCCAGGCATGGATGGGCAGCGGCAGCCATTGGTTTTCGTCCAGGCCCTTGGCATTGAGCGCGGCGGTCCATTGCGCCCATTGCGCCGGGAAATTGCTGGCGAACCAACGGTGGTAGCTGGTGACGTGGGGCATGCTTTCACTTTTGGCCATGTCGGCGCGCAATGCGGCGATGCGCAGGGGGACCTGGGCGTTGAACTCGGGGGACAGTTGTTCGACCTCCGCATCGCTGAGGCCAGGACGGGATTTCCAGGTCGGATAATACGGATGGCCTTCAAGCGACCCCCATTGGTCCAACAGGATCGCGGCGTCCTTGGTGCTGGTGTGTCGGCGCAGGTAGTCGGTCAGGCTGGCGAGCCCGTGGCTTTCGGCGGCCTGGGCTAGGCGCGCGTTCCATTGCTGGCGATGCTGGCGGGCGTGGGCATCGTTCATCAGGCTGTTTTCCATGTCCGACTTGAGGCCGGCCACGCCTTCGTCGCTGGGTTCGAAGTCGAAGCTGTCGCGCAGCACGTCCAGCAAGTCCTGATGGCTGTGAATGACTTGGCGTACGCCTTCGTCGGTCAGCAGGACCACGTCGCCGTCACTGATCAAGGTGTCGGCGGGGGCCAGGGTAATCTGCGAGAAAAACAGCTGGGCCCGGGCATTTTTCAACGGGTAGGTCGCCTCGCTGCCGTCCGCGGAAAAGCTCAGGGCCGAACGGTCCAGGATGTTCTCGGCAAACAGGCAGCGAACCAAGCGTCGCATGGCGTTTTTGCGTGAATAAGTGACCAGTGTCTTGAAGTCATCCATAGCGGTATCTGCTCGTCGATGAATAATAAGAGGGTGAAGCCCGGTTCAGGCCGAACGCGGCCAGTGGGTCGGGAAGTAGTCCAGTGCCGAGTCGCGCAAGCCTTCCATGTAGGCGATGCTCCACTGCAGGACTTCCTCGATGTAGGGGACTTTCAGTTCGAAACGCCTGGCCATTTCCACCAGCAGGACCAGGCCATAGGCGACGTCTTCATTGAAGGCTCGGCTCTGGCGCTCGATCACATAGCCCGGGCGGTTGCCGTCGGCCGGCACCATGGGCGCCAGGATGTCGTTGTAGGCCCGGTTGGTGCGCAGGATCGAAAGCATGCTGCTGCGGTCGCGGATCTGCTCGCCGTAGGCCTCGACGATCTCCTGTTTCAAGGACTTGACCGAGGACAGGTCCACGCCCATGCGTTGGCTGATGACTGCGCACAGGTTCTGGCTTTCTTCATCCATGCGCTCGAGGAAATAGGCGCCCAGTTCCGGGCACTCGGTCCACCAGCACAGGCGTTGCGGGAAGATCTTGCGATGCCACTGGCCGTAAGGGCCGATCAGGCCGTAGATCACCGAGCTGTGCATGATCGGATTGCCCGGGGTCAGGGTGATCTCCAGGTAATGGTCGAGCAGGGTCACGCAAGGGCCGTACAGCCTGCTGAGCATCTGTTGGAGCTGCTGGCGCGACGCCTGGGTTTCCCGGGCGTGGGTGGCGACATATAGCTGGCTTTTGCCACCGCCCATCTTTACCGAGCGTCCGGGTTTCAGGTCGAACGCCGTGTGCGGGACGTCCTTCATGCCCCAGATCACCAGGTTCGGTTTATCCGCCAGTGTGGCTTGGGCCAGCCAGTCGAAACCGCAGAAGCCTGGAATGGCGCCGACGTACACCGGCTTGGTTGTGCTCAGGTGCGGTGCGATCTCCTGCAGGACCTGCGGCCGGGCATGGGCCGGCACCGTGATGATGACGAGGTCGGCGTCCTCGACGGCGATTTTTGCCTCGGTGGTTACCCGGTCCGGCCGTGCGCTCAGCGTCGAGCCATCAGGCATCAACGCCTGCATGGGAGATTGGCCGGCATGGAGGTCGAGGATGTCCTGGTTGCTGGTGAGCAGCGACACCTGGACATCAGGTAATTGCTTGAACAGGACGGCATTGAGATGGCCGGTTCTGCCACCGCCGCAAATGGCGACTTTCAGCACGTTCATGAAGAGGCGTTCCTGTGTGGGTGGAGGATCATGCGACACTCAATTGCAGCGGCGCAGAACTGGATTCCAGCCATTGGGTCTTGCCCAGCCAGCCGTCCAGTTGCACGGCGACGCCAGGGTCGAGCAAGTCGCGCTCTTGCAGCCATTGATCGTCGAACACGGTGTGCAGGTACTTCTCGCCGCCGTCGGCGATCGGGACCACGACATTGCCGGTCAGCACACCTTTGTGAATGAATTCCAGAGCCTTGAAAATCGCCCCGCCGGTCGAGCCGCCCACCAGCAGCCCGAGGTTGCGCGCGATATAGCGGGCGGTTTCGAAGGCTTGGGAATCGGTGACCTGGACGCCCAGGTCGATGCAGCTGTAGTCGAGCACCAGGCCCACGGTGTCGCCGGCCGGGGTACCGGTGCCGGATTGATAGTACGGGTAGCCGGGATGACCGAAGACAATGGAACCGGCGGGTTCCACGGCGACGGTCACGGTGTCGGGGTTGTGCAGTTTCAGCCCGCGGGCGATGCCGGTCATCGAGCCGCCGGTGCCGACACAACCGACATAGGCACCAACCTTGCCTTCCACCTGGGCAATGGTTTCGCGCACGAAGTCGCTGTAGCCGCCGGCATTGGCAGCATTGTCCGACTGGTTCATGAACACCGCTCCCGGGATCTGTTCCGCGAGTTCGGCAGCCATACGTTGGCGCTCGACTACCGCAACTTCATCCTCGCGATAGTGGCCGGCGACAAATCGAACGTCGGCGCCCAGCGCTTTCATGATGGCGATCTTGTCCTGGGCGGCGTGGTGGTCGACCACGGCGATAAAATGCAGGCCGAATTCGACAGCGGCCATGGCCAGGCCGATGCCGGTGTTGCCGGAAGAGGACTCTACGACCACGCCGCCGGGCTTCAAGCGTCCGGACTTGAGCGCGGCCAGTACCATGTTCCGCGCCATGCGGTCCTTGATGCTGCCGCCGGGGTTGTTCTTTTCAATCTTGAGCAACAGCCTGGCATGAGTGTCGGGTATATCAATGCCCAGCATGGGGGTATTACCGATCAGATCGGAAACTTTATTAAGTATCATGTGAAGTACTCCCTTTAGCAGTCAGGTGAAAACGCGTAGTGGCCTTGTGTACAACAAGTCGCCATTAATCGACGGGGTAGGGGGTGGCGATGGAATTCGTTTTCCAGCAAATCCATCTGATAACCGGCGGTATTGGCGTAGATCAATAAGTCGCCGGGCTGGGGTAAATATTCGAAGTTGATAAGGCGATAACTGATGACGTCATCATCCAGGCAACTATGGCCGGCGATGTATGCCTGAGTCGGGTTATGGGGCGATTGCGTTGCGCTTATCAAGATGGGATCGACCAGATATTCAGACGCGAACCAGGTTTCACACGCGCTGAAACTACTGCCCTCGACGAAGATCACGGTTTTATTGTCGGCCAGCTTTTTGGTGCGGGTCACTCGAAATACCGAGATGGCGGCTTGATCCACCAGGCTTCGACCGGGTTGCAACGATAAAGTGATATTGCGCGACTTTAAGTAATTCGCTATGGAACGCCCGGATGAATGATCGGATTCCAGGAAAAGTTCCAACCACTGGCTGGCTGTCAAACTGCCGCCATAGGGATAAAACGACTCGGGCACTGAATGGTTGTAGTAATGACCGGGTTTATTGTCGTTCTGCAGAAAACTGTTATAGATCTCGGGATCGACATAACGAATAGGCAGCCCTCCACCTATGTCGATCATGCTGGGATTCAAGCCCATTTCGTGCGCCGCCTCGACAAAGGCGGTCACCTCACTGAAGGCCTGTACCCGGGTTTCGTACCCGTAGCCGCCCAGATGGAAATGGAAACCTTCGAAGTGAAAATGTTCGCCTTCTTCGGTCAATTGTCGCAGGCACTCCAGCAAGTCATCGGTGCCCATTCCGAAACGGCTCGCCAGGCAGCTCAGCGGCCGGTACCGCAGTAAAACCCTGGCCTGTAGGGGAGGGCGCGTGTTTTTTACCAGCGTTTTGAGATGAGCGAATTCTTCCAGTGAATCCACACAAATCAGTGAACCGGCCTCCACCAGTGCCCGGTGGAAAACAGTCGTTTTGGCCGGTCCCGTTGCGCACAAAAGCGCTCCCGCCGTGCCGGCGCGCCGGGCTGCGTTCAGTTCGTGAATACTCGACACATCGACGCCGATGCCCAAATCCTCTGCCGCGCGAAGCAGGCACTGGGACTTGTTGGCTTTGGCGCCATAGAAGATGAGGTGATCCACGTCATATCTCTTCAACACACTCTTTAGCGCCACCGTATTGGCTTTAAATGCGTGGGGCCACATCAGGTTGAGGGGTGATCCATGTTGTGAAACAAGTTCTACAAGTCTTTGTGAATGATCATGAATGAATTGTTCGATCGCCGGGTCGAGGAGGGGCGTCAACAGTCTGGGTTGATGCACTTTGGTTCGGTTGTTGGATGTTGGTGTAGAAACATTAGGCATCGTTAACCCCTGGCGTCGAACATGCCATTTTTCATAGTTAGACAACCGCTGTTGTCGAGGCAGATGTAAATTTCAGGCGTAAGAAATTTCAGTGTTTGGCGGTGTAAACCAAACCAAGCCTGACGATAAATTCATCAGGCCGGACGTAATAAATATTTCACGAAATACGGCATAAGAAACCCATTCCCTAAGGTTTGTCCGAAGAGCGGAATAGCCGCCATCGACGGATGGCGGGTCCGTTTAAACAGCCAATCACTGGCATTCAAATGACATCATTGCTATGCACTTCCTGTGATGACGAAAACTTCCTTTGAAGATTGGCTTGCATCAGCTCGATGGCGAGAACCATATTGCTAACGCGAACGATTATCAAGTAAGGTTTTCAAAAATTTTAAATATTTACTCGCTGAACGAGCGTGCATAAACGCTTGTTTGCAGGTGCTTGTAAGCGTTCTTGCGCAGTAGAAGAAATACCTTAATGCCTTGATGGAAAAGGAATTAAGGAGCGCTGGAACAGGCCGCAGCCGAGACCGGGATTTCCCTGCCTGAGGTACATGAAATTTTCGCTGATCACCATTGACGCACCCCCAGGAGAGCTCCATGACAACTGAACGTCCCCATACCGGCGCCACGCTTCCCATCAGCTACCTGTTCGTTCCCGGCAACCGCCCCGAACGGTTCGCCAAGGCGGTCGACGCGACGCCAGACGCGATCATTCTCGACCTCGAGGATGCCGTTCATCCCGACAGCAAAGCCGCGGCCCGAGCGGCCATTTGGGCTTGGCAGGAAAGCGTGCCGAGTGTTGCTTGCCAGCGCTACATCCGCCTGAACAGCGTTGCCAGCACCTTCCTGCGCCAAGACCTGACATGGCTGGGAGACATGCGCTATCCCGAGCGTTGCGCGGGGATTTTCTTGCCCAAGGCGCAGTACGGCGAGGCCTTGTGCCAAATGGTCGAGCAGTTGTTGGCGTGGCAGCCCGGGTTGCAGATCGTCGCCATCATCGAGACGGCCAAGGGCTTGCAGCAGGTCGAGGCGATTGCCGGCATTGCCGGGCTGTCGCGCCTGGCGTTCGGTTCGCTGGATTTTTCCCTCGACATCAACTGCAGCCAGGTGCCCGAGGCGTTTCTGTTCGCCCGCAATCGGATCGTGCTGGCATCGCGCACGGCCGGTTTGCCTGCGCCGATCGATGGTGTGACACCGGCCATCAGCGACCTGGCGATGGTCAACCACGATGCGCATTACGCAAGGTCCCTGGGCTTTGGCGCCAAGCTGTGTATCCATCCCGCGCAATTGAACACGGTCCAGCGGGCCTTCCTGCCCAATGCGGGGCAACTGGCCTGGGCCGATCGCGTGATGCGGGCCGTGGCCAGCGGCTCCCATGCGGTGCAGGTGGACGGCGAAATGGTGGATCTGCCGCTCATCGAACATGCCCAGCGCTTGCTGGACGTGGCCAGCCTTTACGCAGTGCCCGCCAAGGCGGACGCCTGCTGAACCCGCTGCCGACCAGGAGATTCGCCATGGAACACCAGGGTTATCAGATTGCGCTGCGACCGCTTTGCGAAGTGCTGCAATCGGAGCATGTCGATCCGGCCAATGTGCAATGGCTGCGGGAATCGATCGTCCGTGCCGGGCATTGGCTGGAACCGATCATCGTCGAGCGTTCGCGAGGCATCGTGATGGACGGCAACCATCGCTTCAACGCGGCGTTGCAATTGGGCTTGAAGCGGGTCCCGTGCATCCAGCTCGACTATGCGGACCCGCGGGTGCGTGTGCGGCATTGGCAGACCGGCCAGGCGTTCGAGGTGGCGCGGATTTTCAGCACCATCGCCCGGGGCGAGCTGTTCCCCTACAAGACCACGCGGCACGCATTCGACCCGGCCCTGCCCGTCGTCGCGATACCGCTGGAACGCCTGTACGCCTGAGGGATCCGGCGCACTCTGAAAAAATAATCCCCGGGAGGTGATACTTTTCCGCAGGTCGACTGGCAATAGGAGTGATTACCATTTTCTCTCCTTGGAAAGGATCCTTAAGCCATGTCTGTTGCACGTCGACCTTGTGGTGAGTCTGCGTTATCCCTCGCGATTCGGAGCGCCACGCTGAGTTTCATTCTGGTCGCAGGAAGCGCCACCGCCTGGGCGGCAACTCCCGAACAGGCGCCTGCCGCCGATAAAACCCTGGACGTCTCCAAGGACAACGGGCAAGGCTTGACCCTTGACGCCACCACCATCAGCGGCACCCACAACGACCCAGGCGCACTGCCGCCGGCGCTGGCCGGCGGTCAGGTGGCGCGCGGTGCACGCTTGGGGATGATGGGCAACAAGGACGTGATGGACACACCGTTCAGCGTGACCAGCTACACCGAAAAGACCCTGGCCGACCTGCAAACCGTGACCGTGGCCGACGCCCTGCAACGAGACCCTTCGGTGCGCTCGACTGGGCAGGTGGGCGGCATCGTCGATTCGTTTTTCATCCGTGGTTTTCCCATCGGCGAGGGTAACCTCGGCGAGTTGGCCTACGACGGTGTATACGGCGTGGCACCCAACTATCGGGTGTTCACCGACTACGCCGAACGGGTCGAAGTGCTCAAGGGGCCGGGTGCGCTGATGTACGGCATTTCTCCGAACAGCGGGGTGGGCGGGGTGATCAATATCGTTCCCAAGCGTCCGTTGGACGAAGACCTGACGCGCTTTACCGGCAGCTACGCGTCCGATTCCCAAGTGGGCGGGCACCTGGATGTCAGCCGTCGATTCGGCTCGGAAAACCAGTTCGGCGTGCGCTTCAACGGCAGCCTCGAGGGGGGCGACACGGCCATCGACGACCAGAAACGCGAACTCGACATCGGTGCTATCGCCCTGGATTATCGAGGCGAGCGTTTGCGCTTGAACCTCGACTTCATCAGCCAGAAAGAAAGCTTTGACGGCGCCTCGCGACCTTTCACCGTCGCGCCTGGCGTTGAAATCCCATCGGCCCCCAACGGTCGTACCAATGCGTCACAGAAATGGGGTTGGTCCGACACCAAGGAGCAGTCGGCCTTGCTGGGTGGCGAATACGACCTGACGGACGCGGTCACGGTGTTTGCCCACGCCGGTGGCGGTCGCTCGGACGTCAAGCGGATGTCCGACCAGGTACCAAGAATCCTCAACAACGCCGGCGATATCAGCAACACGCCGGGGTATTACAAATTCAACGTAGACCGTTCGACAGCCGATGTGGGGGTTCGTGGGGTGTTCGACACCGGCCCTGTCAGCCACACGACCACGCTGATGGCGACCACCTACCAGGATGAACTGTCCCGGGGGATCAACAACGGGCCGGAGGTCCGCTCGAACATCTATCACCCGGTGGACGTGCCCAAGCCGGCCATCAATGCGCCCAAGGTGCTGCGGGTCTCCGAGTCGCAGTTGTCCGGCTTCGCCTTGACCGACACCTTGTCGGTCCTGGATGACCGTCTGCAACTGACCCTGGGGCTGCGTCGGCAAAATATCGAGTCGCGCAACTACAACGCCAGCGGCTCGGTCAGTTCCCGCTATGACGACAGCGCAACGACCCCGATGGTCGGCGTGGTGGTCAAGCCCTGGGAGGACGTGTCGCTCTACTACAACTATGTCGAGGGGCTGAGCAAAGGTGACGTCGCGCCAGGTAATGCGAGCAATGCCGGCGAAACGTTTGCACCTTATGAGTCCAAACAGCATGAGGTTGGGGTCAAGTACGAGCACGGCACGTTCATGACCACCCTGGCGCTGTTCCAGATCGAGAAGCCCAGTGGCGAAATCGGTGCGAACAATGTTTTCTCTGTACAGGCTGAACAGCGCAACCGTGGCGTGGAGCTGAGCGTGTTCGGCGAAGTGGCCCCCGGCACTCGCTTGATGGGTGGCGTGACATTGCTCGATGGTGAGCTGACGGATTCCGCCACAGCGGCCAACCGTGGCAATAGGCCGGTGGGCGTGCCAGACGTACAAGCCAACCTGTGGGCTGAATGGGACACCCCGTGGGTGGAAGGCTTTACCCTCACCAGCGGCGCGATCTACACCAGCAGCCAATACGTGAACCAGGCCAACACCCAGGAACTGGATGCCTGGACCCGCTTCGATGCGGGCGCTCGTTACGCCACCAAGATCGAAGGTCGACCGACAACTTTCCGAGCCACGGTCCAGAACGTCTTTGACCGCGAGTACTGGTCGGGGGTCGCCTCGTATGGTGCTTTCTCCCCAGGCTCGCCGCGCACATTGCAGTTGTCGGCCACGGTGGATTTCTGAGGCATGGCGAGGGTGACCAGGCGCAGGGTCATCCTTGGCACTCTTCTTTCCTGATCTCTTCTATATAAGTAAGCCTATTCACTCAAGAGAAACGATGAACCTGTGGCTCGCTCGACTGCGTAGCAGTCGCTTTTTGTGGGCGCTTCGCACTCGAGCGGGAGCAAGCTTCGGCCACGGGGGCAGGCAAGCCTGAAGTCAACAGCGTTATTGGCCTTTGGCAGGCAACCCCATCTTCGCCAGCGTCAGCGTTTCATCGGCGCGCCCCCAGCCACCGTCTGCCACCTCTTCGACCAGGACCATGGTGAATGGACGCACCCCTTCGCCGAAGTATTCGACGAACATTTCCGTGGTGCGATGGATGATCTCTTCCTTGCGGGCGTGGTCCAGGATTCCTTCGGGAAATTTGTAGTTGGCAAATGGCATGGATCGACTCCGTGGGTGTGAAAGATTCGGCAGGGGCGACGGCCCCTGGCGCGCATCTTTCTCCTTTAAGTCCGTGGAATAAACCCTTCTGGATTGGCATCTGAATTCAACGGGCGTGAACAATCGGCCGCTTGGACTCAGTGCGAATGACGCGGCTCGCCACTGCGGGCGATCACGCGCAGATGCAGCGTGGCAGGCTCCAGGCAGCCCCCGGTGGACAATTGCCCGACCAGTTGCCGGTACAGTTCCTGCCAGGGCGTTTGCGACGGTGGGATGTTCGGTGTCCATTCGAATCGGCGCCGGGCCATTTCTTCGTCGTCGATCAGCAGGTTCACGGTGCGGGCGTTCAGGTCCACTTTCAGCCGGTCGTTGGTCTGCAGCAACGCCAGGCCGCCGCCCACGGCTGCTTCAGGGGACATGTTGAGGATCGATGGGCTCGCCGAGGTGCCGCTCTGGCGCCCGTCGCCCAGGCAGGGCAGGGAGTCGATGCCTTTTTTGATCAGCGCGGCCGGTGGGGCCATGTTCACCACCTCGGCACTGCCGGGATAGCCCACGGTGCCGACACCGCGAATGACGAGGATGCAGCGCTCATCGATGTCCAGCGCCGGATCATCGATGCGGGCGTGGTAATCCTCCGGTCCTTCGAACACGATGGCCCGGGCTTCGAAACTGTTCTCGGCGCCGGGCTCGGAGAGGTAGGTCTTGCGAAACGCTTCGCCCACCACCGACATCTTCATGATCGCGCTGTCGAAGAAATTGCCGCTGAGCACGATGAAGCCGGCACGGTGCTTGAGAGGCGTGTCGAAGGGATAGATCACGTCGGCGTTGCTGGTCAGGCTGCCGCTGACGATTTCGCCGATGGTCCTGCCGCTGACCGTGGCGCAGTCTTCGTGCAGGCGTCCGGCTTTTTGCAGCTCATGCATGACCGAGGGCACACCGCCGGCCCGATGGAAACCTTCACCCAGATACTTGCCGGCGGGCATGCAATTGACCAGCAGCGGCACGTCCTCGCCAATCCGCTGCCAGTCATCCAGACTCAGTTCGACGCCCATGTGCCGGGCGATGGCGATCAGGTGCGGCGGGCAGTTACTCGAAGCACCCAGGGCCGAGGCGACGGCGATGGCGTTCTCGAAGGCCTGGCGGGTCATGATCTGTGACGGACGAATGTCTTGCAGTACCAGCTCGCAGATGCGTTTGCCGGTGGCATAGGCCATTTGCCCACGCTCGCGATAGGGCGCCGGAATACTCGCGCAACCGGGCAGCGACATGCCCAGGGCTTCGGCCAGGGCGTTCATCGACAGGGCGGTGCCCATGGTGTTGCAGTGACCCACCGAAGGCGATGCCGCGGTGGTCATTTCCATGAAGCCTTCGTAATCGATCTCGCCGGCGGCCATCAGGTTGCGCGCATGCCAGAGCACGGTGCCCGAGCCGATCAGCTCGCCCTTGTGATGGCCGTCGAGCATCGGCCCGCCGGACAAGACAATGGCGGGCAAGTCGGTGGTCGCCGCCGCCATCAGGCAAGCGGGCGTGGTCTTGTCGCAACCGGTGGTGAGCACCACGCCGTCCAACGGGTAGCCGTGGAGGATTTCCACCAGCCCCAGGTAGGCCAGGTTGCGGTCCAGGGCAGCGGTGGGGCGCCGTGACTGTTCGGCGATCGGGTGCACCGGGAATTCCATGGGGATGCCACCGGCGTCGCGGATGCCGGCCTTGACCCGTTGGGCCAGTTCCAGGTGATGACGGTTGCAGGGGGTCAGGTCGCTGCCGGTCTGGGCGATGCCGATGATCGGGCGTCCCGATTGCAGCTCTTCGCGGGTCATGCCGTAGTTCATGTAGCGTTCGACATACAGGGCGGTCATGTCCGCGTGAGCCGGGTCATTGAACCATTGCTCGCTGCGCAGGCGGCGTTCAGGCGTGTCACTCATGATTCATGTCTCTCTTGTAATTGGATGAATCGGTCACGGTCGTAGCGTCAGCGGCCCAGCAGTCCGCGGGCGGCGAGGTTGCGCAACAAGGCGCTGACGCCAAAGGTCCAGGGGGCGGCGTCGCAGCTGTGGGTCACCTGATTATGCAGGCTGCCGAGCAAGGGGCTGCTGATGCTGACCCGGTCCCCGCGCTTGTGGGTGAAACCGCTGCCGGGATGGTCGCGGTCTTCGGTGGGGGCGAACAGGGTACCGAGAAATAGCACAAAACCATCCGGATATTGGTGGTTGGCGTTGAGTGTCTGGCTTGCCAGGTCCTGCGGGTCACGGCTGATCTGGCTCATGGAGCTCGAACCGTGCAGGCGGTAGCCATCTTCGCCTTGTACCTGGAGGTCGACCACGCAGGCGCGTACGTCATCCAGGCTGAATCGTTCGTCGAACAGACGAATGAACGGCCCGATGGCGCAGGACGCGTTATTGTCCTTGGCCTTGCTCAGCAACAGTGCGCTGCGACCTTCGATGTCGCGCAGGTTGACGTCGTTGCCCAGGGTGGCACCGTGGATCTGGCCACGGCTGTTTACCGCCAGCACCACTTCCGGTTCCGGGTTGTTCCATTGCGATACCGGATGAACACCGATTTGGCTGCCGCTGCCCACGGCGGCCAGGACCGGTGCCTTGGTGAAAATCTCCGCATCCGGGCCGATGCCGACTTCCAGGTACTGCGACCACATGCCCTGTTCGATGAGCAAGGCTTTCAGGCGCATGGCTTGTTCGGAGCCCGGCACGATCGCCCGCAGGTTATCGCCGATCACGTTGTGCACGGTGGCGCGTACCGCCTCGGCCCTTGCCGCGTCGCCGCCTGCCTGTTCCTCGATCACCCGCTCGATCATGCTGGCGGCGAAGGTCACGCCGGCGGCCTTGATCACTTGCAAGTCCAGCGGCGGCAACAGAAACGGCTTGGCCGGGTCGGCATGAAGGCCGGTGTTGGCCAGCAGCGCTTCGACGCTGGCGATGAAAGTGCCGGGCGTTTGCCTGACCGCCGCCAACGGCGAGGACGTTTCCAGCACATCGCTCAAGGTCGCGAAACGATCCGACAGGTCGAACACCCCATCACTGCGCAGCACGACGGGCGAAGGCCCGGCGACACGGCCAGGCACCCAGGCACGACCGATCAGGGTGCCGGCGACGCCATCCACTGGCAGGGTGTTCTCGGGAGTAAGCATCAGCGACATGGGCAGTTTTCCTGAGTTCGTAAAGCTTTCAAGCTAGGGCGCGCGGTTGATGAACTCCAATGAGATATATTCAGTATCTGATAACGTCCGGTTATTGCAACGCCGAGGATTGCCCATGTCCGATCTGTCTTTTTCCAGCTTCTGCGGCTGGCTCAAATTCCGCCATCTGCTGTTGATCGATACTTTGGGGCGCACCTGCAACATGCATCTGGCGGCCGAGCAGATGAACCTCAGCCAGCCCGCCGTGAGCAAGATGCTCAAGGAAATCGAAAGCCTGCTCGGCTTCGCCCTGTTCGAGCGCCGCCCCCGGAGCATGCCGCCCACCGCGTTGGGCGAACCTGTGCTGCGTTACGCGCAGATCGCCTTGAACGATGCACGTTCGTTCGTCGAGCAAATCAGCAGCCTGCGCGAAGGCGGCCATGGCTACCTCAAGGTCGGCGGTATCTTTGCCGCGACGGCGGTGGCCTTGCCCGAGGCGATCCTGCAGATCAAGCAACGCTGGCCCTTGCTGTCCATCGAGGTGGTGGAGCAGACCAGCAACCATTTGATGAAAATGCTTGAAGAGAAAAAACTCGACCTGGCGGTGGCCCGGTTTACCGAGCAAAGCCAGCAACAGCGCTACGACTTCCAACCCCTGGCCCCGGAACCGTTCTGCATCGTGGTCAATGACCGCCATCCCTTGGCGAACGCCGGGCCGACATCCCTGCAGCAACTGGTGGACCTGCCATGGATTCTCTACCCGGTCGGCACGCCGATCCGTGCACGCATGGAACTGGCCTTCGCCGAGGCCGGGGTGGGGATGCCACGCAATACCATCGACACCATTTCCATGCAGACCTTTCTCCAGGTGCTGCAACGCGGGCCCATGATCGGCATGTTGCCCAATGCCATGGTCGATCCGCTGCTCGAAAGCGGCCAGCTCAAGACCCTCGATACCCCACTGCACCTGGTGCCGCAGGACTACGGCATTCTCACGCGAAAGGACGAACCGCTGGTAGGCGCGGCGCTGGAGTTCGCCGAGATTCTCAAGGACAACGCCCGTTTGAGCGGTTGAATGTGCCGCCGCCATCGCGAGCAAGCTCGCTCACAGTTGTTTGGTGTTGACTGAAAGATCCGCGACACTCCCGCCCCTGTGGGAGCGAGCTTGCTCGCGATGGCGGCGCATCAGCCTGCACTGAACCCTATGGCGAGTACACAGCAGTCCCGCTTGCCAAACCAAGCCTCGATAACAATACGTTATCGACTAATCCAAAAATGCCATTGGGAAAGAATCGATCCCCGACAGTAGAGTCCTCGTTCAACCGCCGGATGAGTCACTCATTCGACGTGACCCAATAAAAACAATCAGGGGTTACCTCATGCAAACCATCTCCGAGCCGTTGCCCGCCCAGGCAGCCTGCGAACCGGATTTCGAAGACCGGACCTACCGCAAGGTGATCTGGCGGATCCTGCCCGTGTTGCTGTTGTGCTACATGGCGGCGTACCTCGATCGGGTGAACATCGGGTTCGCCAAGCTCGACATGCTCAACGAGCTGCAATTCAGCAACACGGTGTATGCCTTGGGCGCCAGTATGTTTTTCTGGGGCTATTTCCTCTTCGAAGTGCCCAGCAACCTGTTGCTGCATCGCTTTGGCGCACGGTTCTGGATCGCCCGGATCATGCTCAGTTGGGCGGTGATCTCCATGGCCGTGGCCTACACCGTGCCGCTGGCGGCTTTCTTCCACATCGAATCGAGCACGATGTTCTATGTGCTGCGCTTCCTGTTGGGCATCTGCGAAGCGGGTTTTTTCCCTGGGGTGATCCTCTACCTCAACTACTGGTTTCCGACCCACCGGCAGAGCCGGGTGATGTCCGGGTTCCTGCTGGCGCTGCCCGTCAGCCTGACCCTGGGCGGCATACTTTCCGGCTGGCTGATGAACAGCATGCAAGGGGTGCATGGCCTGTCTGGCTGGCAATGGATGCTGCTCATCGAAGGCATCCCGTCGATCATCATGGCGTTCGTCGTGATCGTCTGCCTGGCCGACAACATCGACAAGGCCAAATGGCTGACGGTCGCGGAAAAAGCCCTGCTCAAGGCCAACCTGCAAACCGACAACCAAGGCAAGGCCACGGGCTTGAGCGAAGTGTTCTTCAACCCGCGGGTGTGGTTGCTGGTATTGATCCTGCTGACCTTCAACACCGGTTTCTACGGCCTGGCGTTCTGGATGCCTTCGATCATCAAGAGCACCGGCATCACCAACAGCTTGCACATCGGTTTGCTCACCGCCATCCCGTATTCGGTGGCGGTGGTGGCGATGCTGCTCAACGCCCGGCACTCCAACCGCACCGGTGAGCGGCGCTTGCATGCGGCGATCCCGGCGTTCATTGGCGGCGTCGGCCTGATCCTCAGCGCCTTCTTCGCTGACAACCTGGTGTTGTCCGTGCTCTTTCTCAGCGTCTCCGCTTCGGGGATCCTCAGCCTGATGCCGATTTTCTGGACCCTGCCAGGCACCGTGCTGTCGGGGGTCGCCGCGGCAGCCGGCATCGGCATGATCAACGCCATCGGCAACCTGTCGGGCTTCACCGGCTCGATGATCACTGCCGTGGCCGAAACCCTCACGGGCAACATCAACAACGGCACTTATGTGCTGGCCTTGTGTCTTTTGGTCAGCGGCGGGCTGATCCTGGCCATCCCCGCTTCGATGCTCGGCAGGACCCCCAAGCACGCCGCCACGGCAGCGCAACTGGAGACCGCATGAACCTGCAGAACAAGCGCGTGCTGGTGACGGCAGCGGGGCAGGGCATTGGCTTGGCCAGCGCCATTGCCTTCGCCAGGGCCGGTGCCGAGGTGATCGCCACGGACATCGATATCCATGCATTGGCGGGCCTCGAAGAGGTCACCGCCATGCCCCTGGATGTCACTTCGACCGCTGCCATTGGTGCCGCCTGCGAGCGCATCGGCGGGCTGGATGTGCTGTTCAACTGCGCAGGCTACGTGCACAGCGGCAACATACTGCAATGCGATGAAGCGGCCTGGGCGCGTTCGATGGACCTCAATGTCACGGCCATGTATCGGATGATCTACGCTTTCCTGCCGGGCATGCTGGCCCGGGGCGGCGGCTCGATCATCAACATGTCGTCGGTGGCCTCCAGCGTCAAGGGCGTGCCCAATCGCTTCGCCTATGCCACCAGCAAGGCGGCGGTGGTGGGCCTGACCAAGGCTGTCGCCATCGACTTCGTCAACCAGGGCATCCGCTGCAACGCGATATGCCCGGGCACCGTGGACTCGCCTTCGCTGCGCCAGCGCATCGCCGCCCAGGCCGTGCAACAGGGCGTCGATGAGGCGCAGGTCTATCGGCAATTCCTCGACCGTCAGCCCATGGGACGCATCGGCAGCACCGAAGAGATCGCCCAGTTGGCGGTGTACCTGGGCAGCGATGCATCGGCCTACACCACGGGTGCCATTCACGTCATCGACGGTGGCATGAGCCTCTGAACCCGGTCTTCACTTGAGCAGGAGCACGACATGAAACTATTGCGCTACGGCGAAAAAGGCTCGGAAAAACCCGGGCTGTTGGATAGCGACAATCAGCTACGCGATCTCTCCGGCCATGTGCCGGACATCGCCGGTCAGGTCCTGGGCGCGGACAGCCTGGCAGCGCTCGCCGCCCTCGACCCGCGCAGCCTGCCGCTCGTTGCCGGCCAGCCGCGCATCGGTGCCTGCGTCGGCCAGGTCGGCAAATTCATCTGCATCGGCCTGAACTACGCCGATCATGCGGCCGAGTCGAACATGGCGGTGCCGAAAGAGCCGATCATCTTCAACAAATGGACCAGTGCCATCTGCGGGCCGAACGACGACATTCAGATCCCGCGCGGCTCGCTCAAGACTGATTGGGAAGTCGAGTTGGGCGTGGTCATCGGTAAAGGCGGGCGCTACATCGACGAAGCCAATGCCATGGAGCATGTCGCTGGCTACTGCGTCATCAACGATGTGTCCGAGCGCGAGTGGCAACTGGAGCGCGGCGGCACCTGGGACAAGGGCAAGGGCTTCGACACCTTCGGTCCACTTGGCCCCTGGCTGGTGACCCGGGATGAAATCGCCGACCCGCATACGCTGGATCTGTGGCTGGAGGTTGACGGACACCGCTATCAGAACGGCAATACCCGAACGCTGATCTTCAGCGTGCCGCAACTGATTGCCTACCTCAGTCGCTGCATGAGCCTGCAACCGGGGGATGTGATCTCCACCGGCACGCCGCCCGGCGTCGGCCTGGGCATCAAGCCCGACCCGGTGTTCCTGCGGCCGGGCCAGACCATTCGCCTGGGGATCGAGGGCTTGGGCGAACAGCGTCAGGTCACGGTGCAGGCGGACTGATGGGCTGGGCTCGCTGCCCGCTCAGGGCCCTGTGGGAGCGAGCTTGCTCGCGATAGCGGTGTGTCTGCCGGTATCCATTCAACTGACCTGACGCCATCGCGAGCAAGCTCGCTCCCACACTGTTCCGAGGTGCTACACATATTGATGCCTTACTAATACCCCTGTGGGAGCGAGCTTGCTCGCGATAGCGGTGGTCCGGCCTGGCCTCACTTCGGATCAACACGCTTGACACGCTTCATCACCACCACGAAAAACACCGGCACGAACACCACCGCCAGCGTGGCGGTGATCATCCCGCCGATCACCCCGGTGCCGATGGCCTGCTGGCTCGCCGAGCTGGCACCGGTGGCAATCGCCAGCGGTACCACCCCGAGGATGAACGCCAGCGAGGTCATGATGATCGGTCGCAGGCGCAGGCGTGCGGCCTGGAGCGTGGCATCGATCAGGTCGTGGCCTTCGTCGTACAGGCTCTTGGCGAACTCGATGATCAGGATCGCGTTCTTCGCCGACAGGCCGATGATGGTGATCAACCCGATCTTGAAGAACACATCGTTGGGCATGCCGCGCAACGACACGGCCAATACCGCGCCAAGCACACCCAGTGGCACCACCAGCAGCACCGAGGTCGGGATCGACCAGCTCTCGTACAGCGCCGCCAGGCACAGGAACACCACGAGCAACGACAGGCCCAACAGGATCGGTGCCTGGCTGCCGGACAAGCGTTCCTGCAAGGACAACCCGGTCCATTCCTGGCCCAGGCCCGTCGGCCCCAGGGCCACCAGCCGTTCGATTTCGGCCATGGCTTGGCCGGTGCTGTAGCCCGGTGCCGGTTCGCCGGAAATGCTCACCGCCGGATAACCGTTATAGCGGGTCAACTGCGCCGGCCCCTGGGTCCAGCGGGCCTGGACGAATGCCGACAACGGGACCATTTTCCCGCTGTTGTTGCGCACGTGGATTTTCAGCAGGTCCTCGACCTGGCTGCGCTGGTCGCCCTCGGCCTGGACCACCACCCGCTGCATCCGCCCCTGGTTGGGGAAGTCGTTGATGTAGGCCGAACCCACCGCCGTGGACAACACGCTGCCGACATCGGCAAAGGAAATGCCCAGGGCATTGGCCTGCTTGCGGTCGACCTCCAGTTGCACCTGCGGCGCTTCCGCCAGGGCGCTTTCGCGCACATTTATCAGCATCGGGCTTTTTTCGGCGGCGGCGAGCAGTTCGCTGCGGGCCTGCATCAAGGTGGCATGGCCGAGTCCGCCACGGTCCTGCAAACGGAACTCGAAACCGCTGGAGGTGCCCAGGCCATCCACGGGCGGCGGCAGCACTGAGAACGCCATGGCATCCTTGATTCGACCCAGGGCCAGGTTGGCGCGGTCGGCAATCGACGCCGCCGAATCCTCGGCGCCGCGTTGCGACCAGTCCTTGAGGGTGGTGAAGGCCAGGGCGGCGTTCTGCCCGCTGCCGGAAAAGCTGAAACCGAGAATGACCGTGCTGTCGCCGACCCCCGGCTCACCGGCGTTGTGGGCTTCGATCTGCTCCACCACCTGCACCGTCCGGTTTTTGCTCGCACCCGGCGGCAGCTGGATGTCGGTGATGGTATAGCCCTGGTCTTCCACCGGCAGGAACGAGGAGGGCAAGCGACTGAACAACAGGCCCATGCCCACCAGCAGCACGCCGTAGATCAGCAGATAACGGCCGCTGCGTTTCACCGCATAGGCCACCCACCCCTGGTAGCGGTCGCCGAAGCGGTCGAAGCCACGGTTGAACCAGCCGAAGAAACCGCTTTTGGCGTGGTGATCGCCTTGGGCGATCGGCTTGAGCAAGGTCGCGCAAAGCGCTGGGGTCAAGGTCAGGGCGAGAAAGGCCGAGAACAGGATCGACGTCGCCATCGACAGCGAGAATTGCTGGTAGATCACCCCCACCGAGCCCTGCATGAACGCCATCGGAATGAACACCGCCACCAGCACCAGCGTGATGCCGATGATCGCACCGGTGATCTGCCCCATGGCCTTGCGCGTGGCCTCCTTGGGCGACAAGCCTTCCTGGGCCATGATCCGCTCGACGTTCTCCACCACGACGATGGCGTCGTCCACCAGGATACCGATGGCCAGCACCATGCCGAACATGGTCAGCACGTTGATCGAGAACCCCAGCGCGAGCATCGTCGCGAAGGTGCCCATCAATGCCACCGGCACCACCAGGGTCGGGATCAAGGTGTAGCGGATGTTCTGCAGGAACAGGAACATCACCGCGAACACCAGCAACATCGCCTCGCCGAGGGTATAGATCACCTTGGTGATCGAGACCTTGACGAACGGCGAGGTGTCGTAGGGGATCTTGTACTCCACGCCGGCCGGGAAATAGCGCGACAGCTCGTCCATCTTGTTGCGCACCAGGGTCGCGGTGTTCAAGGCATTGGCGCCCGGCGACAGTTGCACCGCCACCGCGGTGGACGGCTTGCCGTTCAGGCGCGTGGAAAACTGGTATTCCTGGCTGCCGATCTCCACCCGTGCCACGTCGGCGATGCGCACCGTCGAGCCATCGGGATTGGCCTTGAGCACAATGTCGGCGAACTCTTGTGGCGTGTTGAGCTGGCCTTTGACGACGATGGTCGCGGTGATTTCCTGGGTGCTACGGCTCGGCAATTCCCCCAGGCTACCTGCCGACACCTGGGCGTTCTGCGCCGCGATGGCGGCATTGACATCGGCCGGGGTCAGGTTGAAGCCGACGAGTTTCTGCGGGTCGATCCAGATCCGCATGGCTCGCTCGGCCCCGTACAGCTGGGCCTTGCCGACACCGTCCAGGCGCTTGATCTCGTTCATCACGTTGCGCGCCAGGTAATCGCTGAGGGCCACGTCGTCGAGCTTGCCGTCGCTGGAGGTGAGGGTGATCAGCAGCAGGAAGCCGGCGGAGACTTTGTCCACTTGCAAGCCCTGTTGCGTGACCGCTTGCGGCAGGCGCGACTCCACCGCCTTGAGACGGTTCTGCACGTCGACCTGGGCCAGTTCCGGGTTGGTACCGGGTTGGAAGGTCGCGGTGATGGTGGCGCTGCCCAGGCTGCTCTGGGATTCGAAATACAACAGGTTGTCGGCGCCGTTGAGTTCTTCCTCGATCAGGCTGACCACGCTTTCGTCCACGGTTTGCGCCGAGGCGCCCGGGTAGACGGTGTAGATCTCGATCTGTGGCGGGGCCACCACCGGGTATTGCGCCACCGGCAGTTGTGGGATGGCCAGGACACCGGACAACAGGATGAACAAAGCGACGACCCAGGCGAATACCGGACGGTCGATGAAAAATTGCGGCATGGCTTAGTGTCCTGCCTGTGGCCCGGGAACCTGGGCGAGGGGGAGTGGAGAGTCGTCGATCCGGACGTGCTCGCCAGGACGGGCGTGTTGCAGGCCTTCGATGACGATGCGGTCGCCGGGTTTCAAACCGTGGGTGACGACCCAGCGATCGTTTTGCGCGGCGCCCAGTTGCACCGGTTGCTGGCTGACCTTCTGCTCGGCGTCCAGCAGCAACACCTGGGCGATGCCGGCGCTGTCGCGCAAGATGGCCCGTTGCGGCACGGTGATGCCCTGGCTGTTGACCGCCTGTTCCAGGCGCACGCGAATGAAACTGCCCGGCAGCAGGTCCAGGTCGGGGTTGGGGAACTCGCTGCGCAGGGTGATCTGGCCGGTGCTCGGGTCGACGCTGAGGTCGGTGAACAGCAACCTGCCGGGCAGCGGATAAGGGCTGCCGTCGTCCTGGATCAAGGTGGCCTTGGCCTGGCCCTGGCCGACCGCCTGCAGTTGCCCTGCGCGAAAGGCGCGGCGCAGGTCATTGAGTTCGCGGGTCGATTGCGTGAGGTCCGCGTGGATCGGGTCCAGTTGCTGGATCAACGCCAACGGCGTGCTTTCGTTCTGCCCGACCAAGGCACCTTCCGTCACCAGGGCGCGGCCGATGCGCCCGGATATCGGCGCGGTCACCGTGGCATACCCGAGGTTCAGTTTCGCCCGTTCCACCGCGGCCTTGTTGGCGGCGACGTCCGCCGCGGTCTGGCGCACGTTGGCCCTGGCGTTGTCGTAGTCCTGGCCACTGATCGCCTTGTCATCGATCAGCTGGGCGTAACGTTGTGCCTGCAAGCGGGCCTGGAACGCATTGGCCTCGGCCTTGCGCAACGCCGCCTCGGCACTGTCCAGGTCGGCCTTGAACGGCGCCGGATCGATGCGAAACAGCACCTCGCCCTGTTTGACGTCGCGGCCTTCGTGAAACACCCGCTGCAAGACCACGCCGGCGACCCGCGCCCGGACTTCGGCGACCCGTGGCGCGGCGATCCGGCCGCTCAGCTCGTTGCTGATCGACAGTGGCCGGGCCTGGACCGTTTCGACACGCACGCTTGCCAGCGGGGCGGAGGCTTGCGGGTTCGAGGCGCTATCACAGCCACTGAGCAGCGCGCCGACCAACAGGCCCAGTGTGACGAAAGGAATCTTGGACATGGTGCTTCCCCAATATTGAGCCGCCCATGGTAGGGATCGAGGCCAATGCCAGGGGTGAAGCTTTGTAGGCGCTCTGTGAAATTGTGTAAGCACACAGGCCACTAGATCCGAAAATGCCCCACCAACTGCTGTTGATGGTTGGCCATGGCATGCAACGAGTGGCTCGCCTGCGACGCTTCTTGCATCCGGCTGGTCAAGGTTTCGCTGATTGCGCGAATGTCGCTGACGCGATGGCTGATGTCTTCCACGACAGTGCTTTGCTCCAGGGCGGCACTGGCGATCTGTTGGTTCATGTGTTCGATCACTTCCACGGCGTCGGTGATGTGTTGCAGCGCCACATGGGTCTTTTCGACTTGGGCGACGCTGTCCCTGGCCTGTTCGCGGCTCAGTTGGGTGCTGTGCACGACCTCCTGGCTCAGCTGTTGCAACGCTTCGATCACCTCGCGTATCTGCTCGACCGAGTTCTGGGTGTTGCTGGCCAGATGGCGAACTTCGTCGGCCACCACGGCAAAGCCGCGCCCCTGTTCGCCGGCCCTGGCCGCTTCGATGGCGGCATTCAAGGCCAGCAGGTTGGTCTGTTGGGCAATGGCACAAATTACGTCCAGCACCTGGCCAATGTGTTGGCTGTTGCCGGCCAGCGCCTGCACTTGCCCGAGCGTGGTTTCCAGGCGCCGGTCGAGGTTGTCAATGCTGGTGACCGCGCTGGCGAATAATTCCCGCCCCGATCGGCTGGCGTTTTCGGCAACGGTGGCGGCATCGGCCGCCTGGTGGGAATGGCGAGCCACTTCCTGGGCGCTGGTGCTCATTTCATGCAAGGCGGTCGCTGCCAGCTCGACTTCCCGGTACTGCGTGTGCATGCCGGCGCTGACTTCCCGGGCCACCCGCGCCGACGTATCGGCGGTGTTGCGGGTGTCCAGGGAGGCTTGCTGGATATCGCGGATAATGGGCTGCAACTTGTCGAGAAAGCGGTTGAAGCCCCTGGCCAGATGGCCCAATTCATCGTGGCGATCGTTGGGCAGGCGCCGGGTGAGATCGCCGTCGCCTTCGACAATCGCATCGAGCATATGCGCCACCCTCAGCAGCGGCCGGGTCACGCCGTAAGCGGTGAGCCAGATGAGCGACAGTCCCAAGCCGGCAGCCAGCAAGCCCAGGCTGAGGTTGAGCCAGTTGGCCTGGCGATGCTTGTCGTCCAACTGCGCCTGCATGTGCAGGGCTGGCGCTTGCACAAGCGCTTCAGGTACGCGTATCTGCAATTGCCAGGGGCTATTGTCGGGAGCGGTTTGCACGGCTTGCCGAACGTCGACCGAGGTGCCGTCAACCGTGCCGCTATGGCCGGCAACTTGCCCTGACGGGGAAAGAATGTTGATCTCGCTGTGGCCGGGATACAGGTCGTTGGCCAGGCTGGCGGCCAGTTGCTGGAGGGTATCGAGGCTGATGTCCATGCCTACCACACCGATGACGTTGCCCTGGTCCAGCAGCGGTATGGAGATGCTGCTCATCAACGTCTTCTGGCCTTCGACCTCGATCGCGTAGGGCTCTGTCACGCAGGTGCGCCCCAGGGTCTGCGGGCAGACGTACCAGGCGTTGGCCGGCTCGCTGCCCGGTGGTGCGGTGTTGGCGCTGATCTGGGCTTCGCTGAGCACCTCCTGCACCAGGTGGCCGGGTTGGCTTTGCGACCAGTACAAGGCGAAGCGACCTTTTTCATTGCCGGCCAGATCGCGTTGGCCAATGAAACCGGCATCTTCACCGACCAGCGCGTCGGGGAACAGCACGACGTAGAAACCGAGGACTTTTTCGCGGTTCTGGAGGGCTTGGCGGGTCGCGGCGATCAGGTCGCGGCGCAGTTGCCCTGGCGTCAGTCGTCCGTTCCACGCCTGGGCACGCAGTTGCAGGACCTGCTGGGCAAAACCTTCCCCATAGATCGCGGTTTCGCTGAAAAAGCGCTCCACCCGCTGACCGTGTGCCAGGCCCTGTGCCTGCAGGCCTTCCAGGGCCGAGCGTCCGAGCAGTTGGCTGCTTTGCTGCTTGAGCAGCGTTGCGCCTTGCTGGTTCTGATACAGGGAGGCACCGGTCAATGCCCCGACGACGGCCAGCAGGCACAGCCCACTCAGGAGCGTGATCCGCCATTGGATAGAGAGACGAGCGAAGAACATGCCGAGATTTTCCTGCGCTTAGGGATTTTATTGTTCTGTGCCCAGCACTGTTTGAACGACGGGCAAGGCTATCTTGCGGCAGGAAGCGTCTGCCGGTTATCCCGAATCGGCAGCTTTTGCAGGCATTGGGCTAATGCGAGTCACTTAGGGCGACGACGTCCCTGTGGCGAGGGGATCAATCCCCTCGCCACAGAGGCTGACCTGTTTTGGGGCGCCGCCTCGGATGCTGCCGTTTTGGGATAGCGAAGGGTTTTGGCAAGGGCCTAGCATCGAATCCAGCGTGCAAGCAGAACAATAAGCTTTTGGACGTCGGCGAAACTGGCCGTCTCCGATCCAGCAACAACTGCCTCATACAATAAGGTCAAGAACAATGAGTGTATCTTTCCCGATCAGCAGCTCGACGGAGTTGAAGCGCGGCGCCCTGGGCGTCGGCTTCATCATCTTCTTTGTGATTTCGGCGGCGAGCCCCTTGAGCGTCATCGCCGGCGGTTTCCCCATCGGCATCATGCTGGGCAACGGCGCGGGTACGCCAGCGTTGCTGCTCCTGGCGCTGTTGGTGTTGCTGGCCTTCTCGGCGGGCTACACGGCCATGTCCCGGCACGTGACCAACGCCGGTGGTTTCTATGCCTTCACCTCTCGCGGTTTGGGTGGCCTGGCCGGTGGCGCGGCGGGGGTGTTGGCGATGTTCGCCTACAACATTCTCCAGGTCGGGCTGTACGGCATGTTCGGCGGCGTGGTCAGCGGCACGATGGCCAGTGTCTTTGGCCTGGATTTGCCGTGGTGGACGTATTCGCTCCTGGCGATGGCGAGCGTCGCGATTCTCGGTTATCGCAAGATCGACCTGTCGGCCCGGGTGCTGTCGGTGGTGGTCATTGCCGAGTACCTGGCGATCCTGACGCTGGATTTCGCCATCCTCAAGACCGGCGGCGACAGCGGTATCAATCTCGATTCGTTCGATCGCAGCCATGTGTTCAGCGGCACGCCGTCCATCGGCTTGCTGTTCTGCTTCGCGGCGTTCATCGGCTTCGAGGCCACCACCATCTACGGCGAGGAGGCCAGGAACCCGCACCGTACGATTCCCATCGCCACCTACAGCTCGGTGCTGTTGATCGGTGGTTTCTATGCCCTGTCGGTCTGGGCGATGGTGGTTGGCGTAGGCGCGGACAAGATCGTACCGACCTTGCAGGCGCTCCAGGATCCCACCACGTTCATCTATGGCATGTCCGATCACTTTGTCGGCCCGCACCTGACCCAGGTCATCCGTGTGCTGTTCATGGTCAGCATCTACGCCGGCCTGCTGGCGTTCCACAACGCCGCGGCGCGTTACTTCTATGCCATCGGGCGTGACGGTTTGCTGCACAGCCGGTTGGGCACCACCCACCGCGTGCATCAGAGTCCGCACATGGGCTCGGTCCTGCAGAGCCTGATCGCAGCGGTGGTGGTGCTGATCTTCGCCGCGCTGGACGCCGATCCGATCCTGCAATTGTTCGCCTGGTTCTCCAACCTGGCCACGTTGTGCGTGATCTTGCTCATGGCCCTGACCTCGGCGGCGGTATGGGCCTATTTCCGCTCGCACCCGGAGTTGAAGCTGGGGCTCTGGCGCGGTCGGATTCTTCCGGGTTTCTCGTGCCTGGCATTGCTGGCGGTCCTGGTCCTTGCAGTGATGCATTTCGACGTGCTGACCGGCGCCAGTCAGCTGTTGTCCTACGGCCTTTGCGCCGTCATTCCCGTCGCGCTGATTGTCGGCGTGTTCCTCGCCGCCCGATTGCGCAAGTGCTCGCCGGAGCGGTTCATGGCGTTGGGCAGCCACAAGCTCTAGGGCGCCACGCGACCACGTCAAACCACACAAAAAACTGCGCTGTCGTTCGGGACGGTCCGGCAGCGCGTGAAAGGAAGATGCTATGCACGATTATCAAATGCTCATCGATGGGGCCCGGGTCGACGGCGAAAACGGCCACTTCGATGTGCTCAATCCGGCGACCGGCACCGTGTTCGCCCGTTGCGCGGCCGGTTCCCTGGCCCAGTTGGACCTTGCCGTCGAAGCGGCGCAGTCGGCCTTTATCGAGTGGCGATACAGCAGCCATGAAGATCGCCGCCAGCGCCTGCTGAGCATCGCGGCGGACATCGAGCAGGACGCCGAGTCGTTGGCCCGGCTGATTGTCCTGGAGCAGGGCAAGCCGCTGGAACTGGCGTTCTCCGAAGTGATGGGCGCGGTGGCCTGGACGCGTTACGCCGCCGAACAACAGATCCCTGTGGAGTTGGTGGAGGAGACCCCGAGCCAGCGTATTGAATTGCACCGCAAGCCGTTGGGCGTCGTCGCATCGATCACGCCCTGGAACTGGCCATTCATGATCGCCGTCTGGCACATCATGCCGGCGTTGCGGGCCGGCAACTGCGTGATCAGCAAACCGTCGAGCCTGACCCCTCTGAGCACGTTGCGCCTGGTGGAGATCATCGCGCGGCATGTCCCTCGGGGCGTGATCAATAGCGTGACCGGCGAACAAGGTTTCGGCAGTGCGATCACTGCCCACGCCGGCATCCAGAAGATCGTCTTCACCGGCTCGACCGCCACCGGCCAAAGCGTGATGCGCGGCGCCGCGGGCAACCTCAAGCGCCTGACCCTGGAGCTGGGCGGTAACGATGCCGCCATCGTGCTGCCCGGCACGCCGGTCGAGGCAGTGGCCGAAGACATTTTTCAGGCGGCCTTCCTCAACATGGGACAGACCTGCGCCGCCCTCAAGCGTCTGTACATCCACCAATCCCAGTACGAGGCCTTTGCCGAGGCCCTGGCCGTTATCGCCAGGCGCCAGGTGGTGGGTGATGGCCTGGCGCCTGGGGTGACGTTTGGCCCGGTGCAGAACCTCGAACAGCTGACGCTGGTTGAGGAACTGGTGGCGGACGCCCGTGCCCAGGGCTCGCGGGTGTTGTGCGGCGGTGCCCGTCTGGACCGCCCGGGCTTTTTCTATCCGCCGACGCTGGTCGCCGATGTGACCGACGGACAGCGCCTGGTGGACGAGGAACAGTTCGGTCCGGTGTTGCCCATGATCGCCTATCAGGATGTCGAGGATGTCCTGCGCCGCGCCAATGCCGGCGACATGGGCCTGGGCGGGTCGGTCTGGGGCAGCGACAGCGAGCAGGCACAGGCATTGGCCAGTCGCTTGGAATGTGGCATGGCCTGGGTCAATTGCCATGCGCAGATCCAGCCGAACACGCCGTTTGGTGGCAGCAAGATGTCCGGGTTCGGCGTCGAGTTCGGCCTTGAAGGGCTGCTGGAGTTTACCGGCCAGCAGCTGTTGTACGTACGCAAGCGTGAAACAGAGTGAGGACTGAAACCATGTACGAGCACTACAAGACAGCACAGAAAAAGTTCTGGCACCCGATGAGTTCTTCGGCGCCAGCCAACCGCTCCAAGACCTTGATCATCGCCCGTGGCGACGGCAACTACATCACCGATATCGAGGGCCATCGCATGCTCGATGGTGTGGGCGGCCTCTGGAACGTGAACGTGGGCCATAACCGGCCTTCGGTGAAGGCGGCCATCGCCGCGCAACTGGACGAACTGGCTTATTACCAGACCTTCGACGGCATCGCCCATCCGCGGGTGTTCGACCTGGCCGAGCGGCTGACGTCGATGTTCGCCCAGGAAAACATGGCGCGGGTGCTGTTCAGTTCCGGCGGTTCCGATGCGGTCGAGACGGCCCTGAAAATGGCCCGCCAATACTGGATCGCCAGCGGCGAGCCAGGGCGCACGCGTTTCCTGTCGTTGCGCAATGGCTACCATGGCGTGCACGTGGGCGGCACCTCCGTGGGCGGCAACGGGGTCTATCACTACAACCACGGGCCACTGTTGGCCGGCTGTCATCTGCTCGATACGCCGTGGCTGTACCGCAACCCATGGGACTGCCGCGATCCGGAGGAGTTGACCGTTCACTGCATTCGTCAGTTGGAAGACCAGATCGCGCTGCTGGGTCCGCAGACCATTGCCGCGTTGGTCGCCGAGCCGGTGCAAGGTGCCGGTGGCGTGATCGTGCCGCCGGCGCATTACTGGAAGAGGCTGCGTGAAGTCTGTGATCGCCACGGCATCTTGTTGATCGCTGATGAAGTGGTCACGGGGTTCGGCCGCACCGGCTGCATGCTCGGCAGCCGGGGCTGGGGCGTCGCGCCCGATGTGCTGTGCCTGGCCAAGGGCATCACCGCCGGCTACATCCCCATGGGTGCGACGGTGTTCAACCAGCGTATCGCCGATGCCATCGAGAACGGTCCGGGTTTCAGCAGCGTGATCATGCATGGCTACACCTACAGCGGTCACCCGACGGCGTGTGCGGCGGCCCTGGCGGTGCTGGACATCGTCGAAGCCGAGGACTTGCCGGGCAATGCCGGGAAAGTCGGTGCCCAATTGCTGGAGCAACTGCAGCCGCTGACCGAGCGTTATGCGGTGGTGGGCGAAGTGCGCGGCAAGGGCTTGATGATCGCCGTGGACCTGGTGGCGGACAAGGTCACCCGCGAGCCGCTGGACCCGGCCAACGGCCTGGCCTCGCGCATCGCCGAGCAGGCGCGCCGCGCCGGCGTACTGGTGCGCCCGATAGGCAACAAAATCGTGATGTCGCCACCGCTGACCCTCACCTCCGACGAGGCCGCCATGATGGTCGCTGCGTTGGACGGCGCGCTCGCCGATTGCCGCTAGCCCGGCCCGCCGGCGCAGCGTGCTGCGCCGGCTCCTGAATATAAAGACAGCCTTCAAAGGCGCACCACAAGGAGCTCCCGCCATGCGGAACCTGTCGCGTATGGAATTTTTCGGCAGTGGCCTTGCCTGTACGCTGGCGCTCTGCGCCGCGAGTCAGGTCCAGGCCTATGCGTTGTATGCCGATGACGACACTCACCTCAACGCCGACATGCTGGCGGTGTTCGGCCACTTCAACAGTCGCAAGAACTACGACGGCAGGCCTGGCGGTTCAACTTGGCGCGAAGGCTTCATCAAGTATGGCGTCAGCGGCGACCAGGGCCTGGCCGGCCATGGCAGCGCCTACGGTGCGTTCAGCCTGGTCAGCTCTGCCACCTGGGGCGATGGCGACGCGGCCGGCAATACACTGGGCAGCGAGCGCACCACGAAGATCGAAGACGCTTACCTGGGCTGGCGCTCCGCCGATCTGTTTCCTTTGCTGGGGCAGGACGGTGTCGATATCTCCGGCGGCCGCCAGGTGGTCAAGCTGGGCAGGGGGTTCTTGATCAACGATGACGGGCCGAACCTGGGCAAAGGGCCTGCCGATGGGCGCTTGAATCGCGGGGGTGCCTATTACCTGGCCGCCCGGCACGCCTTCGACCAGACCGCCGTATTGCGTCTGGGCGGGCAGGAGGGGTTGCATGGCAGTGCGGTCTGGCTCAAGTCCGACAACCGTGCCCAGGCCGAAACCGAACTGGCCGCTGGCACGCTGGACTACACCGCCAAGGCCGGGACATTGGGCTTGACCTGGATCCATGGCCTGGATGTGAGCGACCAGTGGGCCAGCGCTTTCCAGAAGCAACGCGAGGGCATGGATGTCTACAGCATTCGTGGTGAAGGCGACGCGGGCATCGAGAACGCCAGCCTGGCATTCGAATACGCCTGGCAGGACAAGGACGCGGGCCCGCAGAACGCTTGGTACGCCGAGGCCGGCTACACCTTTGCCGATCTCGCCTGGGCACCCAAGCTGACGTACCGCTACACCCGCTATTCGCAGAAGTGGGATTCGCTGTTCACCGGGCAAAGCACGGGTTATGGCACGTGGTTCCAGGGTGAGGTCGCGGGCAATTATGCCGGGCCCTTCAACAGCAACACGGGCATTCATCATGTCGGCCTGACAGCCACGCCGTTGGAGAACCTGACCCTCGGTGCGTTGTACTTCGATTACAACACCGTACGTAAAGACAACGCCCTGAACCTGGATGCCCGTGAGCTGGATGTGTATGCCGAGTGGGCCGTCAACGAGCATCTGATCGTCACACCGCTGATCGGCCTCTACAAGCCGGATCGGGATGCGACGACGGGGGGCAATCAAGTGACGGGCAATGGCACCAATGTGTACAGCCAGGTGACAGTGGCCGTGCCGTTCTGAGGCAGGAGTTGTTCGATAAACCCTGTGGGAGCGAGCTTGCTCGCGATGACGGCGGCCCAATCAACATCCATCTCAACTGATCCACCGCAATCGCGAGCAAGCTCGCTCCCACAGGGAATTTGGGGGAATTCAAATCCTGCGGTCATCCCGAAAATCGGCCCAGAGCGGTTAGCTCCCTCGCCGTAGGGCACTGGTATGGCTGCACCTCCGGTTTCTAGCCGACGGCGGGCAGGGTATGCATCCGCTCGGCAATCCGCCGGGTGGTGTCCATCACCATTTCAACCACGGTTTCCTGGCGCAGCAGTTTGAAGCTGTGGGTGCTGCCCACGGCCGAAAGGCTGCCCACCACCTCGTCGAGCTCCGGGTTGACGATCGGCGCGGCGATACCGGTGAGGCCCAGGTTGAGTTCGTCGTGGGTCATGCAATAGCCATCCTTGCGGATTTTTTTCGTGGCCTTGGAAAAGCTTGCCCAGTCATGGTCGCTGTCGGGGTCGTTGGCCAGGTGTTCTTCGAACAGGCGTTGCAGGCGCCGACCCTTCTGGAAGGCGATCAATACCTTGGATTGCGCACCGCGAAAAAACGGCAGTGGTTGGCCGCGGCCGAATGAGAACTGGTAGGTGTCACTGGGTTCGGCGATGTAGGTATTGATGATTCGGCCGTCGTAGAAAACGCTGGCGAACACCGCCAGGCCAGTGGCGTCGGACAGCTCGTGCATCAACTCGCGGCCTGCCACGAGGATCGGGTCGTACTGCCGCATCATCCAGTCCAGCTCAATGATGCGTGGCCCCAGGCCATAGCTGCCGGCATCCACCCGCACCAGCAGGCCGGCATCGCACAAGTCCTTGACGTAGCGGTACACGGTCGCCCGTGAGAGGCCCATGCGCTCGGCGATGGTCTCGGGGTCGATCTTCAATGTGGCCGGGCCGAAGAGGTCCAGCACACTCAGCATTTTGCTCAGACTGCTCATTTCGCTCCTAAAGGGGGGAATGGCGCGTAGGGGGTCGTTGGGTGAGCACTATAGGTAGCCGCGGCGCTGATGAAAAGCCCGCGCACTCGCTCAGGAGCGCGTCGCCACGGTAACTCAATGCTTGAGAAATACAAGCGGATTTTCAGTCGTTTGCCTTCGCAAAATATGCATTAATCTCAAAATATGATTTTAATGCAGAAAAATAGCTTGTTTTGTCGATTGTGCTGTGTGATAAATCTCAGCCACTGCAAACGCTCGATGAAGAGGGCTGGAAATGAATGGTGCGCAACTGATAGTGAAGGCGGCGGTGGCAAGCGGTATCGAATACTGCTTCGCCAATCCCGGAACGACTGAAATTCCCCTGGTGGCAGCCATGGCCAGCGCGCCAGCCCTCAAGCCGGTGTTGTCCTTGTTCGAAGGGGTATGCACCGGTGCGGCGGATGGCTACGGCCGGATTGCCGGCAAGCCGGCGATGACCCTGACTCACCTCGGCCCAGGCTTTGCCAATGGCATTGCCAACCTGCACAACGCACGTCGCGCCAACACCCCGATCGTCAACGTCATCGGCGATCACGCGTCCTGGCACGTCAATTACGATCCACCGCTGGCCAGTGACATCCAGGCGTTGGCCGGCAGCGTTTCCAAGTGGGTACGGACCTCGCGCACGGCGTTGGGCGTCGGTGAGGATTTCCAGGAGGCGGTGCGTGCCGCCTGGCAAGCCAACGGCCAGATCGCCAGCCTGATCCTGCCGATGGACCTGCAAGCCAACACCGTGCAGCACGAGAAAACCTTCACGGCATTGCAGGCTCCGGTCCGGCGTTTTGCCGGTGACCGGATCGAGGCGGTCGCCCAGGCACTGCGTGATGGTCGGCGCCTGGTGTTTATCATCGGCGACCAAGGCTTGTCCGTCGCCGGCCTGGAAGCGGCGGGGCGCCTGGCGCAACTGCCGGGCGTGCGCCTGTTCGCCGAAACCTTTCCGCGCCTGAGTTATCGCGGTGGTGGCCTGCCAGACCTGGATCGCCTGCCTTACTTCCCCGAAGTAGCCATCGAGATCCTTGACCAATACGACGCGGTGGTCTGCGCTGGCGTTCCCGAGCCCATCAGCTACTTCGGCTACGAAGGCATTGCCTCCCGGCTGGCAGAGCGTGAACGCCTGCTGTGTCTGGCCGAGGTGGGGGACGACGTTGCCGGGGCGCTCACTGCGCTGGCCGATGCGCTCGAGGCGCCGGCTTACGTGCCCACGCCAACCGGTATCGAACTGCCGCCCGGCGAAGCCGCGTTGACACCGCAGTCGGTGGGCCAGGTGCTGGCCGCATCGTTGCCGGACGACTGCATCGTTTCGGTGGAAGGCGGCACGTGCGGCTATCCGTTCTTCACCGCCTCGGCCCATGCCGCACGGCATCGGGTCCTGACCAACACCGGTGGGGCCATCGGCCAGGGCATCCCGGTGGGCTTTGGCGCCGCCATGGCCGAGCGTGGCAACAAGGTGTTCTGCCTGCAATCGGACGGCAGTGCCCAGTACACCATCCAGACCTTATGGAGCATCGCCCGCGAGCAACTGCCGGTGGTGATCCTGATCGCGGCCAACCACCGCTACGCCATCCTGCAGAACGAGTTGCGCCGCTTCGGCATGACCGAGCTGGGCCCCGAGGCCCTGAGCCTGACGGTACTGGACCGCCCACGCATCGATTGGAAAGCCCTGGCCAAGGGCTACGGCTTGCCGGCCAGCACTGTGCACACCAACGGTGAGTTGCAACGCGCCTTGGCCAACGCCAAGGCCGACGGTGGTCCTTGCCTGATCGAAATGGCGCTGTGAAGGAGCGGATATGAACCCGATTCAATTGTTACCTGCGGTCGAGAAGTTCCTGTCGCAACCGGGGCGTCTGTTTATCGGCGGCACTTGGCAGGACGCCGCCGATGGCCGCCGGTTTGCCGTGGAAAACCCGGCCACTGAACAGACCCTGGCTGAAGTCGCCGAAGGTGGCGAACACGACGTGGATGCCGCCGTCGCTGCCGCCCGCGCGGCCTTCACGGGGACCTGGGCGCAGCAGTCCCCGGCCCAGCGCGGGTTGCTGCTGTTTCGCCTGGCGGAACTGCTCGACCAGCACCGCGAAGAGCTGGCGCAACTGATCACCCTGGAAAACGGCAAGCCAATCGGCGCGGCCCGGGGCGAAGCGGCCAGCGCGGCCAATATCATTCGTTACTTCGCCGGTTGGCCGACCAAGATCGAAGGCAGCACGCTGCCGGTGTCGCCCTCCAGTGGCGCGCCGATGCTCAATTACACCTTGCGCGAGCCAGTGGGCGTCTGCGCATTGATCGTGCCGTGGAACTTCCCGCTGACCATGTGCGTGTGGAAGCTCGGCCCGGTGCTGGCGACCGGTTGTGTCGCGGTGCTCAAGCCCGCCGAGCAGACACCCCTGGTTGCCATTCGCCTGGTGCAGTTGATCGAGGCCGCCGGTTTCCCGGCCGGGGTGGTCAATCTGCTGACTGGCCTTGGCGCGCAGACCGGGGCACCGCTGGCCCGGCACCCGGACGTGGACAAGATCGCCTTCACCGGCTCGACCCAGGTGGGACGACTGATCGCCCAGGCGGCCACGGGCAACATGAAGAAGGTCTCCCTGGAACTGGGGGGCAAGTCCCCCAACATCATCCTGCCGGACGCCGACATCGTCCGGGCCGCCAAAGGCGCCGCCGATGGCATTTTCTACAACCAGGGCCAGGTTTGCACCGCCGGATCGCGTCTGTATGTGCACGCCAGCGTCCTCGACCAGGTGCTTGAAGAACTCCAGCGCCACGCGGCCGCCCATGTGCTGGGGCCAGGCCTGGATCCGGCCAGCAGCATGGGCCCGCTGGTTTCGGCCCGGCAATTGGGCACGGTGCGCGGCTACCTGCAACGGGGCCAGGAAGAGGGCGCCGAGCTGATCTGCGGCGGTGACCGGCCGGCCCACCTGGAACGCGGCCACTTCATCCGCCCCAGCGTGTTTCTCGACCGCGCCGAGCGCGCCTGTGTCGCCCGGGAAGAAATCTTCGGCCCGGTACTGACCGTCATGAGCTGGACCGACATCGATGAACTGGTGCTGCGCGCCAACGACTCGCCTTACGGCCTGGCGGCGGGTCTCTGGACCCGTGACTTGCGCTCCGCCCATCGCGTGGCGGCGCAGTTGAAGGCCGGCTCGGTGTGGATCAACTGCTGGAACGTCGTCGACCCGGCCTCGCCATTTGGCGGCTACAAGCAGTCCGGCTGGGGTCGGGAAATGGGTAAGAACGTGATCGATGCCTACACCGAAACCAAAAGTGTCTTCGTCGATCTGGCTTGAACCGAATAATCACAAGAGGAACTGCTATGGATCTGGAATTGCAAGGCCGCGTGGCGATCGTCACCGGCGGCGGTATGGGCATCGGCAAGGAAGTCGCGCGCTTTTTGTCCCAGGAGGGTTGCAAGGTGGTGATCTGTGCGCGGCGCATGGAGTTTCTCCAGCAAGCCGCCGAAGAAATCACCGCCGAGACCGGCAACGAAGTACTGCCGCTGTACTGTGACACCAACCAGATGTCGGCGGTGTCCGACATGGTCGAGGCGGCCCACAAGCACTTTGGCCGCATCGACATCCTGGTCAACGGCGCCGCGGCACCGTCCGGCGTGGTGCGCAACGACATCGAACATGCCGGCGACGACGAATTGCTTTCGGACCTCAACACCAAGGTGATCGGCTATTTCCGTTGCGCCAAGGCGGTGACCCCGCACATGAAGGCCGGTGGCTTCGGTCGCATCATCAACATCGGTGGCTTGACCGGGCGTGGCAGCAAGGTCCTCTCGGGCATGCGCAACCTGGCCATCGCCCACATGACCAAGACGCTCTCCGACCAACTGGGCCCTTCCGGCATCACCGTCAACCTGATCCACCCCGGTGTGGTCGACACCCCGCACATCCAGGAGCTGTACGAGCGCGAAGGGGTCAAGCAGGGCAAGACGCCTGAGCAGGTGGAGCAGGGCTACATCGACGCGACGCCGATCCGGCGCACCCTGGCGCCCATCGAAATGGGCTGGCTGATCGGTTTCCTCGCATCCCCCAAGGCAGGTGCCGTGACCGGGGAATCCATTGGCATCGACGGCGGCTTGACCCGTGGCATCTTCATTTGAGGAGCAGCAGTGATGAGTAACGGAACCCTTTTGGTCGCCACCGTAGGGCAAGCGGTGATCCGCAGCGCCGACGATGGCCGTACCTGGCATCGCCTGGGCCTGGGCCAGGACCTGGAATTCGATGCGATCACCCGATCCCTGAGTTTCCATCCGGGTACGCCCGAGGTGATCTACGCCGGCACCGACGTCGGTCTGTGCATCAGCCGCGATACCGGCGGCCATTGGCAGCGGGTGGATTCGCCGTTCAACGGGCAGACCGTCTGGAAGGTGGCGGTGGATCCCCAGGATGCACAGCGTATTTTCGTGGGCACCGGTGCGCCCTCGCGCGCCGTGCTATGGCGCACCCTCGACGGTGGCCAGCACTGGGACCGTGCTCCCGTGGAGATCCCGGAGTTCTGCGATGGCGTCAGTCGTCCACGCCTGCTGGCTTTCGCCTACGACCCGACGGACCGCAACCAGCTCTGGTTCGGCCTGGAAGAGGGCGGGCTGTTCCACAGCCGTGACGGTGGCGAGAGCTGGACCCGCGTCGATGATCGCTTGCTGTGGGACTTCAACTCGGACGTGCACAACATCGTGGTCCTGCCCAACCATGGGCAAAAGGTCATCGTCGTGGTGTGCGTCAACGCCGTTTACCGCAGCCTCGACGAGGGGCAGACCTGGACCGGCATCGTCGCCCGGGAAGCCTTCGGTCTGTATTACGTGCGCGCCATGAATGCACCGTTGAGCGGCGAGGATACGCTCTACCTGAGCATCTCCGACGGCACCCCGGGCACCACCAGCAAGGTCCTGGTTTCCCGGGATGCCGCCCTCGGTTGGGAAGTGCTGCCGCTGCCGCAACAACCCAACTCCTGTGTCTGGGCGATTGCCTTGAACCCTGCCGACCCGCGCCAGATCGTCGCCGGCACCAAGTACGGGCATCTGTTCACTTCCGAAAATGGCGGTGACGGCTGGCAGAAGCAGTGGCGTGAATTCAGTGAAATCGCTGATGTGCTCTGGACCCCCGCCGTGGCGCAAATCAAGTCCGGGCATCAATCCATCATCAAGAAAAACTGAGGTATCGCGCGATGAAAGTCGAAGTCGTTCGTACTCACCTGTCGTTGTTCGTGAGCGACCCGGAAGTGTCGGCCCGTTGGTACGCCGATGTGCTGGGCATGCATGAAAGCGCCCGGGGTGAAAGCTGGATCATGATGGCGTTTGGTGCCAAGCATCACGACATCGCATTGCTCCGCGCAGAGCCCGGCGCCCACCAGGGCGGCCTGGGGTTGCAGCACTACGGGCTGGAGATCGCGGGTGACATGACCACCCTGCGCAAGCTCTACGGCATGTTGCTGAACAAGGGCGTCGAGGTGGTGAAGATCACTGACCACGAGATCGGCAACGGCGTGTACTTCAACGACCCCGACGGCAATCGCATGGAGTTTTTCCTCGAGTCCGAACACGACGACGAGCGCGGCAAGGCCCGCTTCAAGGCCGCTGGGGCCCCCAGCCGGCATTTCGATCTCGACCCACTTTAAAGAGGCAAGTCTGATGAAAACCGCGAATTTCGCCAGTTACCACATCCGCAAATGGTACAGCTTCGTCGAGGAAACCCTGGCCAACGAAACCGGCCAGTTGGCCGATGGCGAGCCGCTGTTCAAGTACGCCATTGGGGCGGTGATCGCCAACCCTTACGCCGGACGTTTCAGCGAAAGCCTGGCCGAGTTGATAGAACCGTCACCCTTGCTCGGCCAGGAGTTTGGTCGGCGTATCCAAGCCTTGGCCGGCGAGCATGAGATTGTCAGTTACGGCAAGGCGTGCCTGGTGGGCAGCCAGGGCGAGTACGAGCACGGCAATGCGTTGCTGACCAATCCGGCGGCGGATCCGATCCGTGTCGCATTGGGCGGTGGCAAGTCCTGGGTGCCCTCCACCGGCAAGCGCGGCGGGCCTGGCGTGACCATCGACGTACCGCTGGCCCACAAGGACGCGCTGTATGTCCGCTCCCATTACGACAGCATTTCCCTGTCGTTCGGCGATGGTCCCTCGGCCGACGAGTTGATCATCATCTGGGCCTTCGCCACGCGCGGGCGTTTGCATGCACGCCTGGGTGGTCTGCGGGCCGCTGACGTCAAGGGCAATGACGGCCTGTATTGAGGTGCGCTGACGTGGGAAGCCAACGAATGTCTGCAAACAGCCAGTTCTTCACCAATCGTTCGGGGATGCGCCTGCACTACTTGTCGTGGGGCAATGCGTCAGGCATTCCCGTGTTGCTGCTGCATGGGCTGCGGGCCTATGCCCAGACCTGGGCGTCCCTGGCCAATGCGTTGGGCGAGCGATTCTGTTGCCATGCCCTGGACCAGCGCGGCCGTGGCGACAGCGACTGGGCAGAGGCTTCCAGCTACCGGACCGAAGCCTATGTCAGCGATCTGGAGGATTGGGTCAAGCACCTGGGGCTGGAGCGTTTCGTGCTGGTGGGGCATTCCCTCGGCGGCACCAATGCGCTGGAGTATGCCCGGCTCAATCCTGGACACCTGCAAGCCCTGGTGATCGAAGACATCGGCCCCGGCTCGTCGATCAGCGGCGACGGTGCCGAGCGCATCCGTCGCGAGATGAGCCAGACGCCCCTGTCGTTTCCCGACTGGGAAAGTGCCGCGCAGTTCTGGCGCCGCTCACGTCCCGGTCTGTCCGCCCAGGGGCTGGCGTCCAGGCTGACCCATTCGATGAAGGAAACCCCGGCAGGCATCGGCTGGCGCCATGATCAGGCCGGCATTGCCCAGGCGCGCCTGAGCATCACCCCGACCGACCTGTGGCCGGCGGTCCGGGCGCTGGATTGCCCGACGCTGTTCATCCGGGGCGCGCGCTCCGATTTTCTGCCCGAGGCGATCCTGGAGGCGATGAAGGAGGCCAATCCGCGCGTGCATACAGCGCAGATCGCCGACGCCAGCCATTATGTCCATGACGACCAGGAGGATACGTTCAACCGTGTCGTCATGGATTACTTGCACGACCAATGCCTACAACCACAACAACAAAGCGGTGAATAACGATGAAGCAGGAGAAAACCCGGGTTGTCATCGTGGGCGGCGGCCCGAACGGGATCACGGCCGCTCATTACATGGGGCTGTACGGTATCGACTGCATCGTCCTTGAATTGGCTGACGGCGTCCTGCCGTATCCCCGCGCGGTGGGCATGGATGACGAGGCGTTGCGGGTGTTGCAGGGCATCGGCATCGCCGAACTGGCCGCGCGGGACATGATCTGCAACGTGCCCCTGCGTTACTACAATGCGCGAGGCGTCTGTTTCGCCGAGGTCAAGCCGAGCACGGCGAACTATGGCTGGCCGATGCGCAACATCTTCATGCAACAGTTGCTGGAAACGACATTGCGCGAGCAGTTGGGCAAACACGCCAGTGTCGAGTTGCGCCAGGGCCATGAAATGCTTGACCTGGAGCAGGATGCCGAGGGCGTGACCTTGCAGGTGCGTGATGCCCGGGGCGAGCTCTATCAGTTGCAGGCGCAGTACGTGATCGGTGCCGATGGCGGACGCTCCAGCGTGCGCAAGAAACTCGGCATCGAACTGCTGGGGCTGACCCACCCGCGCAAATGGGTGGTGATCGATACGGCCAACGACACCCTCGATGCACCGTATACCGCCTTGCACGCCGACCCTCAGCGACCTTTCGTCTGCATCTACCTGCCGTATCAGCAACGGCGCTGGGAGTTCATGCTCTTGGAGGGCGAAGACGAAACCCGGATGTGCGAAGAGGCGACGATCCGGGACTTGATCCGTGGGCATATCGGCGACGCGGTCGACCAACTGGAAATCATCCGGATCCGCGCCTACACCCATAATTCCCGGGTCGCGGCGCGCTTTGTCCAGGGCCGTGTGGCATTGGTGGGGGATGCGGCGCATATTTCCCCGCCCTGGGCCGGGCAGGGGCTCAATTCGGGCTTGCGTGATGTCGCCAACGTCAGTTGGAAGCTCGCCGCGATTCTCCAAGGGCGGGCGTCGCCGAGGATCCTGGCCAGCTACGACCAGGAGCGCCGTGGGCATGCGACCGATCTCATCGCGTTGGCCGACAACATGGGCGCCGTCCTGGGGCTGACCAACCCGTTGATGGCGGGGGTGCGGGACTGGTTGTTCCAGGCCGTCAACAGCGTCGACAACCTGCGTTCGCACTTGCTGGAGTTCAAGTTCAAACCCAAGGCGACCATCACCAAGGGCCTGGTGTATCACGAGCGCGCCGAGCTGCATGAGGATGATCTGGTCGGGCAGTTGTTCATCCAGCCGTCCATCGAAGATGCCCAGGGCCAGCGCCGACGCCTGGACGAGGTGCTGGGGCATTCCTATGCGGTGCTGGGGTATCGGGTCGACCCGAGCGAACCGCTCAGCGAAGAAACCGCCGCCTGGTGGGCGCGCTGGGAGACGCGCTTCATCCAGATCAATCGCTCGCGCAGTGGCGTGGGGCGCAACCAACCCTTGTCTGCCTGCGGGGCCATTTGTGTCGAGGACGTCGATAACCGCCTCGGCGAATGGTTTGCCAAGGTGCGTGATTGTGTCGTGGTGGTGCGGCCGGATCGGTTCGTGGCCGCGATCACCACGCCCGAGCGGCTCGAGGGCGTGTTGCGCAAACTGGCGGAGCAACTCTCATGAGCCGTGAAGATCATCTGTTGGTCCGGCTTCACGATGCCGCGCAGGCCGTGCACGCCTTGCCTTCGTTGGAACCAGAGGCCGTCGACCTGCCGACAGGCTACACCTTGCAGCGCGAGGCGCTGCGCCGGCGCCAGGTCGGTGGCGAGCGCTTGACCGGATGGAAAGTGGCCTTCGCCGGCCGCGCCGCCCAGGACCGTTTCGGTATTGATGAGCCGGTATTGGGCGCGCTGACCGATGCCATGGTGGTGGAACCCGATCGTGGGGTGTCGCTTGCGCGGCTGATCCAGCCGAAGTTGGAAATCGAGCTGGCGTTTGTCCTGGGGCGTACGCTGGTGCCCGGTTTCTACAGCGACGAGGACATCCTCGCCGCCGTGTCCGACGTCGCGCCGGCGTTCGAAATTGCCGATTGCCGCTGGCAGGGCTGGCGTTTCGGCGTCGGCGCGTTTCTTGCCGACAATGCCGCTGCGGGGCTGTATTGCCTGGGCGCGCGGGTCAGGTTCCATCCCGAGCGATTGGCCCACCTGAACTATCGCCTGGCGTGCGATGGGGTGTCCTGTGGCGAGGGCAACGCCCAGGCGCGCGAGGACACCCCCCAGTCCAACCTGTGCTGGCTGGTGCGGCGTTTGCTGGCTGACGGGCAGTGCGTTGAAGCGGGCCAGGTGGTGCTGTCCGGCGCTTTGTTGGCACCGTTGGAGATCAAGGCCGCCGAGTATCGGTTGGACATGCTTGGCATGGAACTGGCTTTGGTTTTCCGGTAGGAGCTGCCGAAGGCTGCGATCTTTTGATCTTTTGATCTTTCGCTTGGGATTCAAGTGTCTGGGGGAAGATCGCAGCCTCGTTGCACTCGACAGCTCCTACACAGCTCCTACACAGTTCCTATGCAGTTTCTACGCAGCTTTACGTAGCATCAGGGTTAAGTGCAGGGCCACCGAGGACCAATGATCATGTTCGCCGAAGTCCGTACCTTCAATGATCCTCAGCAACACGCCGGTTCGATCCTGGGCTGGCAGCAAGTCTATGACCAGCTCGGGCGCGGATGTCTTTCCAGCGAGTTGCGCCAGGTGTGCGCCGAACGTTTCCAGATTTTCCAGGAGGTGCTGGATAAACGCGTGGTGCAGCACGGTTGCGCGCCAAAAGGGCGCTTGTGCATTGCCATGTCGCTGGGCGGTGCGCCGGTGGTCCAGGGGCACCAGGTGGGCGCTCAGAGCGTGGTGTTGTTGCGCGATGGCGAGGACTTCGTCTTGCACGCCCCGGAGGGCATGCATTTCTTCGCGGCCAATGTCGACACGGTGCGGTTCGCCAAGCTGGCGGCCTACGAACTGTCGAGCGAACAGCTCAAGCGTTTGAAAAACGTGTCTCAGGTCAGCGTGGATGAGGTGGTACTGCGCCGCGTGCAACAACGCATCCACCCACTGTTTCGTCGCCTGTTGGAACAGACGGACGCCGTCAATCCCGCCTCGGAAAAAGTCCTCGAAGACGTTCTGCTCAATGCCTTTCTCGACCTGTTCAGCCACGCCTCGGATGAGGTGCGTGGCCGACGCGGCAATTTTGCCGTCAGTGCCTACCTGGTCAAGCGTTGCCAGGAGTTGGTCGTCGCCAGTGCCGATGTGCCCTTGAGCATTCTCGACTTGTGCGAGCAATTGCGGGTCAGCCGCAGGACCCTGCAGAACAGCTTCCAGGCGGTGACCGGGATGCGCCCGGTGGAGTACCTGCGCAACCTGCGGCTCAATGCGGTGCGCCGCCGCTTGATCGCCACCCATGCGGCGGCGCAGAACGTCAGTGAGATCGCCGTGGAAATGGGGTTTTTCCACCTGAGCCATTTTGCGTTCCATTATCGGGCGCTGTTTGGCGAGTCACCTTCGGATACGCCCAGGGCGCCGGCCTGATGAGCCGCCGTTTGCGGTGTTACCGAAGCACCATCGCGCACTTATAAAGGGCAGCCTCTGAGCTGTTTGGTAGCACACGGCTGCAGCCCCGCCTGTGGCAGGGCTCACGGCAGCCAGTCACTTTTCCTCGGTAAATTCCTTCAAATCAAACGCTTGCATGATTGCGTGAGAAGTTGGCACGTATTCTGCCTTTTTGAATCCATGGATAATTGGATACAAAAATGCAGAAGGTGCTGCCATGCAATTTGCTCCGACATACGCTGAACGCCCGCCCATGACCGCCGAGGAGGAGGCCTACAACTTCTTGCTCGATGCCATTTGTGGTGGTCGGTTACGCAAGGGCGACCGGCTGATTGCCGAGGACATTGCCAACGAGATCGGCATGAGCCGGATGCCGGTGCGCGAGGCCTTTCGCCGTCTGGATGCCCAGGGCCTGGTGACCCTGCGACCCAATCGCGGGGCGGTTGTCAGTGGCTTGGACATCGATGAGTTGCACGAAGTCTTCGAAATGCGCAGCGCCCTGGAAGGCCTGGCGGTCCGTGTCGCGACCGCAAGAATTGGCGAGCGCCAGTTGGCCGCCTTGGAGCGCTTGCTGGACGAGATGGACGACTACCGCGAGGAAAGCGCCGAGTGGATCAGCCGCCATCGCGCCTTCCATGAATACCTGTGCAGCCTCAGCGGTCGTCCGCGATTGCTCAAGCAGATCAGCGCGCTTTATTCCCTGATCGAAGCGCCCATGCGCCTATGGCTGCAGCACGTGGAAAAACCCCTGAGTGCGCGTCAGGAGCACATGCTGATCCTCGATGCCCTGCGTGCGGGCGATGCCGAGAAGGCCGAGGCGGTGGTGCGTGGGCACATCGAAGGCACCGTTCCTGAATTGATCGAGTTCCTGCAATCGAAAAAATAACGAAAGCAGGCCCCGAGCCTGCCCGTGTTCTGACTTTGAGTACTGCCCGTTACCTACTGAACTGGAGTGTCTGGTCATGCATAAGCCTCGCCTGTTGGTTGCCGCTTTATCCTTGGGTTTCTGTGCGCAGTGGGCGGTTGCCGCGCCCGTTGTCCCGGAGCGTTTGCTCAAGGTCGACAAACTCGTCTACTGCTCAGGCATGGATTCGCCGCCGCTGGTGTCTTTTGACGAGGCGCAGAAACCCAAGGGATTGACCGTGGACCTGGGGCTGGAAATCGCCAGACGCCTGGGTGACAAGAAGGTGGAGTGGCGGGTCATTCCCTTTTCCGGATTGCTCCCCGCGTTGCTGGCCCGCCAGTGCGATATGATCGTCGATCAGCTGTTCGACAAGCCCGAGCGCCGCGAGGTGATCGACATCGTCAACTACATGTATTCCAGCCAGGCGGTGGTGGTGCCCAAGGGCAATCCGAAGGGCCTCAAGACACTGCCGGATCTCTCCGGGCACAAGGTCGCGGTGCTCAACGGTTCCACCATCAAGACCCTGCTCGACGCCGAGAACGAAACCCTGGCCAAGGCCGGCAAGCCGGCGATGAAGCTGGTGGTCTACAACACCGACACCGATGCCTTCCAGGCCCTGCGCATCAGCCAGGTCGACGCCTACGGTACCACCGTGGAAACCGCCGGTTACTACGCGGCCATGGCGCCTGACCTGTTCGAGGAAGGCGTGCCGGCCTTCAGCCGGATTCTCACCGGCCTGGGCATTCGCAAGGATGATCCGCAACTGACCGCCGCCGTGCAGCAGGTGATCGGCGATATGCGCAGCGATGGCAGCTACAGCCAACTGCTTGGCAAATGGCATGTCGCCAGTGACACACTTGATTGAGGTGAACCATCGATGAATTTCAATTGGGATGTGTTCTGGCAGTACCTGCTGCAGCCCAGTGGGGTGTACCTCACCGGGCTCTGGCTGACCTGCCTGATCAGTGTGCTGGCGATGCTGCTGGGCTGTGCCCTGGGGCTGGCCGCCGCGTTGCTGCGGTTGTCGAGCAACCCCTTGCTGCATTTGCCGGTGCGCTTTTACGTGTGGCTGATGCGCGGCACGCCGTTGCTGGTGCAGATCGTCTTTCTCTACACCGCGCTGGCCGCCGGCGGGATTTTCCGCTTCGAAGACATCGACCTGTTCGGCCTGGTGATCCCCGGCAATATCCAGGCGGCGATCATCGCCCTGGGCCTCAACGAGGGGGCCTACATGGCCGAGATCATCCGCGCCGGCATTGGCGCGGTGGACAAGGGCCAATACGAGGCCGGGCGTTCCCTGGGCATGACCTTCGCCAAATTGATGCGCCGTATTGTCCTGCCCCAGGCGTTCCGGGTCATCGTTCCGCCGCTGGGCAACGAGTTCAACGTGATGCTCAAGAACACCACGCTGGTCAGTGTGATCGGCGTCCAGGAACTGTTACTCAGTACCCAGATGGTCACGTCGGCGACGTTCCGAGTGTTCGAGCTGTACCTGGTGGTGGCGATCTATTTCCTGTTGCTGACCACGTTGTGGGGCTTTTTCCAGCGCTGGCTGGAGACTCGCTTCGGCCAATCGGATCGGCCTTCGTCGCCACCGCCGGCGTCGACGCGGATGTTCGGTCGCAGCACCCTGAACCTGCTGAGGGCACGTTAACCATGGCGCATAAAAGCGAAGAGCTGATCATTGAGGCGCTGGACGTGCACAAGTCCTTCGGCGAGTTGCAGATTCTCAAGGGCATTTCCTTGCAAGTGCGGCGTGGCGAAGTGGTGGTGCTGATCGGCGCGTCGGGCTCCGGCAAGACCACCTTCATTCGTTGCATCAATCTGCTGGAAGACATCCAGGGCGGACGCATCCGCGTCAATGGCCGGGCCATGGGGTATCGCGAGCGCGCCGACGGCAGCCTGGTGCGTGAGTCGGAGCGCAACATCGCCCGGCAGCGGCGGGACATCGGCATGGTGTTCCAACGCTTCAACCTGTTCCCCCACATGACCGCCCTGGAGAACATCATCGAGGCGCCCATCCAAGTGCTCGGTGTGCCGCGCGCCGCTGCTTTGGAACAGGCCCGCGGGTTGCTGGAGCGGGTCGGCCTGGCGGAAAAAGCCGATCACTACCCGTCGATGCTTTCCGGCGGCCAGCAACAACGGGTGGCCATTGCCCGGGCCCTGGCCATGAAACCCCAGGCCATGCTGTTCGACGAGCCCACCAGCGCTCTCGACCCGGAGACCGTCGGCGAGGTGCTGCAAGTGATGAAGGAGTTGGCCGAGGAGGGGATGACCATGGTCGTGGTGACCCACGAGATGGGCTTCGCCCGGGAAGTGGCCGACCGTGTGGTGGTCCTGGACCAGGGCGAGCTTATCGAGCAAGGGCCGCCAGAGCAGATCTTCTGTCACCCCGTTCACCCGCGGACCCGGGCTTTCCTCAGCCGGGTGCTATGACCCCTGCAAGGTTGTCTACGCCTTGAGTCCGGTCAATCAATTCCTGTATTGAAGAGCTTTCGCCATGCTGACATTTTCTGCCCACGAATACCCTTATCCATCCCAACGCCAGAGCGTTTTCGCCCGTCGGGGCATGGTCGCCGCGTCCCAGCCCCTGGCGGCCCAGGCGGGCATCGAGATCATGCAAAAAGGCGGCAATGCCATCGACGCCGCCATCGCCACGGCAGCGGCACTGACGGTGGTGGAGCCCACTGGCTGCGGCATCGGCGGTGACGCCTTCGCCCTGGTCTGGTGCAAGGGCCAGCTACACGGCCTCAACGGCAACGGACATGCGCCGGCGGCCTTGAGCATCGAGGCGGTCAAGGCCGCCGGTCATGGGCAGATGCCGATCTATGGCTGGACACCGGTGACCGTTCCGGGCTGCCCATCGGCTTGGGCACAGTTGTCGCAGCGCTTTGGCAAACTGCCCTTTGCCGAGCTGCTGCAACCGGCCATCAGCCTGGCCCGGGACGGCTTTGCGCTGTCGCCGGTGGTTGCCCATCAATGGCAGATCGCGCTGAACGAGTTCACGCCCCATCGCGATGCCGTCCTGGAGGCCTGGTTCGAGACTTTCCTGATCGAAGGCCGGGCGCCACGGGCCGGGGAGATTTTTCGCAACCCGGCCCAGGCGCGCACGCTCCAGGAGTTGGCCGACACCGGCTGCGAAAGCCTCTATCGCGGGGCGTTGGCCGAGCGCCTGGACGCTCACTCCCGGGCCAGCGGCGGCTACCTGCGCGCCTCGGACCTCAGGGATTATCGCGCCCAGTGGGTCGACCCGATCCACGTCAATTACCGAGGCGTGGATGTCTGGGAAATCCCGCCGAGCGGACAGGGCCTGGTGGCCTTGATGGCGCTGAAGATTCTGGAAGGTTTCGACTTCGATCAGCGTGACAGCCAGCAGACCTGGCATCGTCAACTGGAAGCGATGAAGTTGGCCTACAGCGACGGCCTGCACTACATCACCGACCCCCTGCACATGCGTGTGGCGGTGGCTGACCTGCTCAGCGATGACTACAGCGCCCGTCGGCGCGGGCAGATCGGCGAACAGGCCCAACCGCCCAAGCCCGGCGACCCCCACGCCAGCGGCACGGTGTACCTGGCCACCGCGGATGGGGAGGGCAACATGGTCTCGTTCATCCAGAGCAACTACCACGGGTTCGGCTCCGGCGTGGTGCTGCCCGACAGCGGAATCGCCCTGCAGAATCGCGGGCAGGAGTTCAGCCTCGATCCGAGCCACGCCAACTGCCTGGCCCCGGGCAAGAAAACCTTCCACACCATCATTCCCGGGTTCCTTACCCGTAATGGCGAGGCCCTCGGCCCCTTCGGCGTGATGGGCGGCTACATGCAGCCCCAGGGGCATGTGCAGATGGTCATGAACCTGGTGGATTTCGGCCTCAACCCGCAAGCGGCCTTGGACGCACCGCGTTGGCAATGGCTGGGAGACATGAAGGTCGGGATCGAACACGGGGCTTCACGGGACCTGGCCAATGCCCTGGCGCGACGGGGGCATGAGGTGCAGATCGCCAGCGACCTGACCGACTATGGGCGCGGCCAGATCATCCTGCGCGACCCGGTCAGTGGTGTGCTGTGCGGCGGGACCGAGCCCCGGGCGGATTCGCATATTGCGGTGTGGTGATGAGCGCCGGCAAACGGGTTTCACTCATCGGCTATCCCTGAGTGGATCTTGATGACGACCTTGCCCTTGGACCGTCCTTGTTCGACATAATCCAGGGCATCGGCCGTCGCGTCGAAGGTGAAGGATCGGTCAACCACCGGCTTGATGCTGCCGGACTCGACGAGCGTGGCGATCTCACGCAGTTGAGGACCACTGGCGCGCATGAACACGAAGGCGTAGCTCACACCCTTTCGGCGCGCCTTGCGACGTATGCCACCGCTCAGCAGGCCCATGATCAGCCGCAACGGCCAGGAAAATCCCTGGGCCTGGGCGAACTGTGGGGTGGGTGGTCCCGAGATGGAAATGAGTTGGCCAGCGGGTTTGAGGATCTTCAGCGACTTCTCCAGTTCATCGGCGCCCAGGCTGTTCAACACGACGTCATAGTCCTGCAGCACGCTTGAGAAATCCTGCTGTTTGTAATCGATGACAACGTCCGCTCCCAGCGCCTTGACCCAGGGCACATTGGCGGTGCTGGTGGTGGTCGCAACGAAGGCGCCGAGGTGTTTGGCCAGCTGGATGGCGAGGGTGCCGACGCCACCTGAACCGGCGTGGATGAACACCTTTTGGCCTTTCTTCAACCGGGCGGTTTCAACCAGTACCTGCCAGGCCGTCAGGGCGACCAAGGGCAGGGCGGCGGCTTCCTCATGGCTGACGTTCGTGGGTTTCAGGGCCAGGGCATTTTCGTTCACTGCGATCTGCTCGGCGAAGGTACCGATGTGCCCATCCAGGACGCGGGCATAGACTTCATCCCCCGGTTTGAACTGCTGGACACGGGATCCCACCCGCATCACGACCCCGGCCACGTCATGCCCCAATACCAAGGGAAACGAGTAGGGCAGTATCAGCTTGAATTCGCCTTTGCGGATCTTTGAGTCCAGGAGGTTGACGCTGGCGGCATGCACGCGGACCAGAACGTCGTGATCAGCCACTTCCGGGGCCGGGATGTCGTCAATACGACCGCTGTGCTTGGCGTAGCGGTCGATTAAAAATGCCTTCATGGTGCTTTGCTCTCATAAGGGATGCCGCGGACTGGTCACCCGGCCAGGCATCCAGGAATGCCAGCGCTGTCCTTCGCGCTGGCGCCCGCTGAACGATGGTTACGCCAGGTCTTGATAGCGCTCGGCAACCTGGGACTGCTTGATTTGCCCGAGCAGGCCTTGGCGCGCCGCCTGCAAGGCATCCCAGCGTGCCTCTTCCTGCAGCGGCGGGATGGTCACCGGCTCGCGACGGTCAAAACCGACCAGCGCGGCGTCGACCAGGTCACCGACTTCCATGACTTCATTCAAGGTGTTGATGTCGATGCCCGCGCGCTCCCAGATCTCGGTACGGGTCGCGGCCGGCAGGACGGCTTGCACGTAGACGCCTTTAGGCGACAGTTCCAGGCTGAGTCCCTGGGAGAGGAACAGCACGAACGCCTTGGTCGCGCCGTAGACCGACATGCCGAATTCCGGTGCCAGGCCGACCACGGAGCCGATGTTGATGATCGCGCCGTCACCTGCTTTGACCAGGCGTGGGGCGATGGCGCTGGCCAATCGGACCAGCGCGGTGGTGTTGAGCGATACGAGGTTCGCGACGCTGTCGGTCGACTGCTCGATGAAAGTGCCGGACTGGGCGGCGCCGGCGTTGTTGACCAGGATACCGATGCTGGCGTCGTCCCGCAGGCGGGCTTCGACGCTCGTCAGGTCGCTGATCTGGGTCAGGTCGGCCTGGAGAATATCAATGGCAACAGTGTGTTCGCTGCGCAGCTTGGCGGCCAGGGCTTGCAGGCGCGCGCCGTCGCGGGCCACCAGGACGAGATTGTGGCCGCGTTGCGCAAAGCGCTGGGCATAGACGGCGCCGATGCCGGTGGAAGCGCCAGTGATGAGAACGGTTGTGCGAGTGTCCATGGGTGATTCTCTTCTTCAGGGATTGATGAGCGAATCGCGCGCTGTTGTCCAGGCGCTCAGTCGGGTCGGATCAGTGTTACCGCGCGCTGGATTGCGCGAGCGTCGGGTAGTCGATGTAGCCCACCGCACCGCCGCCGTAGAGGGTGGCGGGGTTGAACGCCGACAGCGGCGAGCCGGTTCTGAGTCGTTCCACCAGGTCTGGGTTGCCAATGAACGGCCGGCCAAAGGCGATCAGGTCAGCCTGGTCTTCGGCGAGTCGCGAAGTGGCCAGGTCAAGGTCGTAGCCGTTGTTGGCGATGTAGGTGTTATTGAAGCGCTGGCGCAACGCGGCGAAGTCGAAGGGCGCAACGTCGCGCGGCCCGCCCGTCGCGCCTTCGACCACGTGCAGGTAAACGATGTCCAGGGCGTTGAGCTGGTCGACCAGGTAGTCGAACTGGGCTTGTGGCGCGCTGCTGGACACGCCATTGGCCGGCGACACAGGCGAGATGCGCAGGCCGGTGCGTTCGGCGCCGACTTCTTTTACGACGGCCGCGGTCACTTCCAGCAGCAGGCGAGCACGGTTTTCAATCGAGCCACCGTAGGCGTCGGTGCGCACGTTGGCGCCGTCCTTGAGGAACTGGTCCAGCAGATAGCCGTTCGCGCCGTGGATCTCTACGCCGTCAAATCCTGCCGCAATGGCGTTCGCTGCCGCCTGGCGAAAATCGTTGACGATTCCGGGCAACTCGCTGATGTCCAGCGCTCGCGGTTCGGAAACGGCCTGGAAACTGTTGTTGACGAACACCTTGGTCGCCGCACGCAAGGCGGAGGGGGCCACGGGCGCGGCGCCGTTCGCTTGCAGGTCGACGTGGGAAACCCGACCGACATGCCACAGTTGCAGGAAGATCCGCCCGCCTTTGGCATGCACGGCGTCGGTCACCTTGCGCCAGCCGTCGATCTGCGTCGATGTGTAGATCCCGGGGGTGTCCTGATAACCCTGTCCCTGTTGGGAAATCTGTGAGGCCTCGGAGATCAGCAGGCCGGCGGACGCTCGCTGGCTGTAGTAAGTGGCCGCGAACTCGCTCGGTACAAAACCTTGCCCCGCACGGTTACGCGTCAGCGGTGCCAGGACCACGCGGTTGGAAAGCGTGAGACTACCCAGCTTGTGAGGTGTGAACAGATTCCGGTCGGTCATGGCGTCTTGTTTCCGTAGGGTTGGATAAGAATTGCGTGCAGCTTGCCGGGGTGAGCGCGGCTTTTCATTAGGATGATGACCGAAATCTAAACTGTCAACGAGTTTGATTATGTTCGACATCTATGTATGATGTGAGGGTGATTTCGAGCAGCACGAGGAGTGGAAAATGCGGGTGACCAAGGCCCAGGCCCAGGCAAATCGGGAGCACATCGTCGAGACGGCGTCTGTCTTGTTTCGCGAGCGAGGCTTTGACGGCGTGGGGGTGGCGGATCTGATGGCGGCCGCCGGGTTCACCCACGGCGGTTTCTACAAACATTTCGGCTCCAAGGCCGACCTGATGGCCGAAGCGGCCGCGCGCAGCCTTGCGCAATCGCTGACCAACAACGCGGGTCTCGATGTGCCGGGGTTCGTCAACCTCTACGTGTCCCGTAATCACCGTGACGCCCCGGGTGGCGGTTGCACCATGGCGGCACTGTGCGGGGACGCTGCCCGTCAAACGCCCGAGCTGAAGGCGACTTTTTCCAGCGGCATCGAAAATATGCTGGCGGCGCTCGCGAGCCGGTACGAGAGCGGGCAAGACGCGCCGCAGGCAGAGGTCAGGGCGAAAATGCTCGACATGTTGGCCCATGTCGTCGGCGCGATCATGTTGTCGCGGGCCTGCCCGGACGATTCCGCCCTGGCTGATGAAATCCTCGAGGTCTGCCGCGCCCGGATCATCGCATCACTGCCGCCATCGCCCGCGCAGCAGCCTTGACGGATACCGATTGGCCTTAGAGCGACGCCCTGACCACCAGTGGGCAATCCACCGGCTGGGCGCCCGTCAGTTCGAGGGTCTCGATCAGGTGCCGGGCGGCCTGGCGACCGATCTCGTAGTACGGCAGTTGGACCGTGGTCAGCGGCGGCATGAACAGTTCTGCGATGCCGATCATGTTGTCATAGCCCAGCACTGCGACATCGTCAGGGATTTTCAAGCCGCGGCCCAACAGCAGTTGATAGGCGCAGAAGGCGATGCGGTCGTTGCCGCAGACCAGGATGTCGAATTGCGGACGGCCGTCGACGATATGCCGGTCGAGAATGGCGGCGGTCTCACCGTAGGCATCGTGATCGGAAAGGTCGTATTGCAGGAGTGTTTCAGGCGCCAGCCCGAAGGCCTGGCAGGCGCGTTGCAGACCTTGTTGGCGCAGCTTCCAGGCAACACTCTTCCTGGGCAAGTTGATACACAGCGGGCGCCGATAGCCTTGGCTCAAGGCATGATGCACGGCGCGGTACTGCCCGGCTTCATCATCCGGCACGTAGCTGACCAGTTGGCTGTCATCGGCCAGGCAATTGGCGAGTACCAGCGGCTTGCTCTTGAGTCGCTCGGGAATGCTCACCTGGCGCAACCCCATGGCACTGAAGATCAACCCATCGGGGCGATGCGACAGCATCAGGTCGATGTTCTGGTCGGTGGGCGGGTTGCTCAGCAGGTTGAGGATGAAGACGTTCCAGCCAGCCTGCTGCGCGGTCTGCTCGATGGACAGCAGCAACTCGACGGCGAACGGCGTGGTCGCGGTGTCCAGGGCGAACACACCGATGGTGCGCGCCTGCAAGTTGTCGCCGCGCATCCTGCGCGCCGACAGGCTCGGTACGAATTGCAGTTCATCGATGGCGCGGCGTACCCGTTGAAGGGTCTCGGGGCTCAGTTTTTCCGGCGTGTTGAGCGCGCGCGAAACCGTCATCAGGGATACGCCGGCCAGCTGTGCAACGTCTTTCACGGAAGTCATGCGAAGTGCGGCCAGTCAGGTTGACGCAGAATCATGACACAGCGCCCGGGCTTCTCGCGACTCGAATGACGCGACTCACAGCCAACCCGAGGCCAGGGGCCAGGCGTTGGAAATGGCGACGTGTCCGCCAGTCCCGCTCGCCAACAGCTTCACCCCGAGGCTGTCGGGCCGTGGATAGAGGCGACTGCTGAGGCTGAAGCGGCCGCTTTGCTCAAACACCTCGATGGATGAACGATCGAGAAATACCCGCAGATGCAGTTGCGTCTGCGCCTGCTCTATCGGCACGCTGCGCTGGCCGCTCACTTGCGCACCCGAGTGGCTGCGATCGAGCACCAGGCGTCGCAGTGACGCGTCGTAGTACAGCAGGGTCTGTTCCTGCTCATCGGCACTGCAGCGCAAGGCGATGCCCAACTGACCTTCGGTGCAATCGAACAGGTCCAGATGCACATGGATCTCCAGTCGGTCGCCACTCACTTGCGGCACCCAGCGGCTGCCCGACTCGCCCCACGGCGCAATGCTTGGCAACGGCGCCTGGCGCAGCGCAACCAGTTCCCGCGCCGGAAACACGCCGAGGCGATCGCCCTGCAGTTTCAGCTCCCGTGGCAAACCGAGCATGCCGCACCAGTGATGGGCCTGGCTCGGCATCGGGCTTTCCCACATGTCCAGCCAGGCCCACACCAGGCGCCGGCCATCAGCGGCCACCAAGGTTTGCGCGGCGTAGAAATCATGGCCGTTATCCAGCTCGATGAACGGCCCGCCGTTGAAGTGCCATTCGCTGTCGAGGTGGCCAATGCGATAACCGGTCTGATATTTGTTCAGCCGTTCGTAACCCGCCGGTGGCATGCCTTGGGGGGAGTACAGCAGTACGTCGCGCCCGTCGAGGCGAAACAGGTCCGGGCATTCCCACATGTAGCCGTCGCCGTCAGTGCCCCTGGACACGTAATTGAGAAACTCCCAGGCGCGCAGGTCCGTGGAGCGGTACAGCGGCAGCAGCGGCGTGTCGCCCAGGCGCGCCCCGGCAATCAGGTACCAGTAACCTCCCTCCTGCCAGACCTTGGGGTCGCGAAAGTGCATGATCGCCGCTTGCGGTGCGTTCTCGATGACGGCGCCATGCTTGACGAAGCGGACGCCGTCGACACTGGTGGCCAGGCACTGGACCTGGCGGATCAGGCGTTCGTCGCCCACCTCTCCCAGCCAGGTGTGCCCGGTGTAGATCAGCGCCAGGGTGTCGCCACACACCACCGCGCTACCGGAAAAGCAGCCGTCGCGGTCGAAGTCGTCACCCGGTGCCAGGGCAATGGGCAGATGTTGCCAATGAACCAGATCGGCGCTCTTGGCGTGGCCCCAGTACATCGGGCCCCATTTGGCGTCGAAGGGGTGGTGTTGGTAGAACACGTGGTACTCGCCCCGAAAAAACACCACCCCGTTAGGGTCGTTCATCCAACCCGTTGGCGGGGCCAGATGATAGTCGGGTCGATAGTCGTGGATCAGGCGAGACAGGCCATCACGCAGGGCCTGCTGTGCATGTTCGAGAGAGGCGGGCATCGGATTGCTCAGGCTATTCAAGGATACAGTCATAGGGCGCCCGCATGGGCCGGGCGCAGGGCGACGTCATCGGACAGGCTGTCGATGGCATGGCGTTTCAACGCCGCGCCGTGTGTGTCGAACACATGCAGATTGTCGATATCCAGTTGCAGTTCGACCCGATCACCCACTCGCCATCCGGCGTTGACCTCACAGCGACAGACCATGGGGGCGTCCTGGCCGGTGTCGAGGTGCACATAGGTTTCACTCCCCAGGTATTCGACCCCGCTCACCGCGATGCCGGCCGTTCCCTGGGCCGCCTTGAGGGCGATATGTTCCGGACGAATCCCCAGGCTCAGTTGCGTATTCGCAGCCAGGCCCGAGCTGTCGAAGGGCAGGGACGTCATGCCCAGCACCAGGCTTTCAACCTGGCTGGTTTCGCCTGGCGCATGCAGGAACGCGGCAAGGAAATTCATCCTGGGTGAGCCCAGGAAACCGGCGACAAAGCGGCTGGCCGGGCGCTCATAGAGTTCCCGTGGCGAGCCGACCTGCTCGATGCGGCCGCCATTGAGCACGACAATCTTGTCGGCCAGGGTCATCGCTTCAACCTGATCGTGGGTCACGTAGATCATGGTCGAGCCCAGTCGCCCATGCAGCCGGGCGATTTCGTTGCGCATCTGCACGCGCAGGGACGCGTCGAGGTTGGAAAGTGGCTCGTCGAACAACAGAATGTCCGGCTCCCGCGCCATGGCCCGGCCCATGGCCACGCGCTGGCGCTGGCCGCCCGACAGTTCCCGTGGCTTGCGTTGCAGCAGTTTGTCCAATTGCAGGATCTGCGCGGTTTTCAGCACCCGCTCGCGCAGGCTGTTTTTTTCGGTCTTGGCCAGCTTGAGGCCAAAGCTGATGTTGTCGTAGACGCTCATGTGCGGATACAGCGCATAGGACTGGAACACCATGCCGACGCCACGCTCGCGCGGCTCCAGGTCGTTGACCCGGCGCCCGTCGATCAGCAGGTCACCGGCACAGATCGAATCCAGCCCGGCGATCAGCCGCAGCAGGGTCGACTTTCCGCAGCCCGAAGGGCCGACGAAGACCACGAATTCGCCTGCCGAGATTTCCAGGCTGACGTCGCGAAGAATGCGTGCGCCGCCCAATTGTTTGTTCACGTTGTCCAGCTTCAACTTGATCACGATGCTGTTCCTTTCTTGTCTGTGTTGGGCCTCAACCCTTTAACGCACCGGCAGTGAGGCCGGAAACGATGCGGCGCTGGAAGATCAGCACCAGAATCACCAAGGGCACCGTGACCAGCACCGACGCCGCCATCAACAGGCCCCAAGGCAGCTCATGGGGGCTGCCGCCGGAAATCAGCGCGATGGCGACCGGGACCGTGCGTTGCGAGTCGGTCAGGGTGAAGGTCAGTGCGAAGAGGAACTCGTTCCATGCGGCGATGAAGGCCAGAAGGCCGGTGGTGACCAGTGCCGGCCAGAGCAGCGGCAACAGCACGCGGGTCAGCGTGACCCAAGGTGACGCACCGTCCATGATGGCGGCCTCTTCCAGCTCATGGGGCAGTTGCCCCATGAAGGTGGTCAGCACCCAGACAGTGAAGGGCAGGGTGAAAATCGTGTAGCTCAGGATCAACGCCCAGGAGGTGTTGTACAGGCCCAGGGCACGGATCACCTCGAACAGCCCCGACAGCACCGCGACTTGGGGAAACATCGAGACGCCCAGGACCATCATCAACACCGGACCGCGTCCGCGAAATTTCACCCGGCCCAAGGCATAGGCGGCGGTCAGGCTGAGGAACAGCGCCAGCGCGACCACGCACAGCGCAACCACCAGCGAGTTGCCGATAGCCCGCAGGAACGAGGCCTGGTTGAGTACGGCGGCGTAGTTGGAGAAGTCGGGGTGGTCAATCCAGTAGCTCACCTGGAACAAGGCGCTGGACGGTTTCAGCGACGTTACGATGGCGTAGTAGAAAGGGAAGACCGCATACACCAGCAAGATAGCGATCAGGCACCAGAACCCGAGGCGCAACAGGGCTTTTTTCAGTAGGCGAGGGCTCATGGGCGGACCTCCAGCTGACGGCGTCCGAGGTACAGATAAACCAGGGCGATCACCGCGACGACCAGGAACAGCAAGGTCGAGGCGGCGCTGCCATAACCCACGTCCTGGAATTCCACCAAGTGCTGGCGGGCATAGACCGACATGCTCATGGTGCTCGACGAGTTCGAGGTCAACACATAGATGACGTCGAAGACCCGCAGGGAATCGAGGATCCGGAAGATCGCCGCCACCAGCAAGGCCGGCATCAGCAGTGGCAGGGTGACCCGCCAGAACACGTTCACCGGGTGAATGCCATCGACCCTGGCGGCTTCGTAGCAGTCGCTGGGCAGCATCTGCAAGGCCGCCAGCATCAGCAGGGTGACGAAAGGCACGGTCTTCCAGACGTCGACGATGATCACCGCCCACATCGACAGGTCCGCGTCGGCGGTCCAGGCCAGGGGCGCGTCGATCAGGCCGAGGCCGAGCATCAGGTGATTGATGATGCCGAACTGGTCGTTGAGCATCCATGACCAGATTTTCGCCGAGACGATGGTCGGGATCGCCCAGGGGATCAGGATCAACGCCCGCACCAGGGCGCGTCCGCTGAACCGGACGTTGAGCAGCAACGCCACCAGCAGCCCCAGGACGATTTCCAGCCCCACCGAAACCACGGTGAAATGCAAGGTGTTGCGCACCGCATTCCACCACTGTGGATCGACGAGTAGGCCTGACCAACCGGCACTGCTGTGGAACAGATAGTTGCTCAAGCCAACAAAGGTTGCATCCCCCGTATCGGCGAGGCTGGCGTCGGTCAGGCTGAACCAGAATGTACGCAACAGCGGCCAGGCCGCCACCAGCGCCAGGCACAGCAGCATCGGGGTCAGGAACAGCCAGGCGGCGCGAACGCGACGGCGTTGTACCGGCGTTTCCCGGGCGGGCAGGTACTCGTCGTCGGGGACGAGTGTGGTGGAGACAGACATGGTGATTTCCTTCCTTGTGGCTTACCAGTTCCGGCGTTTGATCCGCGTGAGTTCGCTTTCCAGCTCGGCCAGGGCCTGATCCACCGGCCGCTCGCCCGCCAGCACGCCGTGCACTTGATCGAAGAAGGCATTGGAGACCCGTGGGTAGCGATCGGCGGTGATCGAGGCGGGGCGCATGACCCCATCGTTGAGAATGCTGTGCAGTTGGCTGTAGTAAGGCATGGCCGCGAGCAACTCGGGATCCTGGTAGAGCGACTCGATCACCGGGTTGTAGGCGCCGACCAAGGCGCGATGTTTCTGTTGTGGGGCGCTGCTCAGGTAGCTCACCAGTTCCGCGGCGAGCTTGGGGTTGGCGCTGTAGCGTGACACCGCCAGGCCCCAGCCACCGAGGGTGGACGCATGAGTGCCTGTCGCACCGCCGCGGGGCAGGGGCGCGACAGCGACCTTGTCTTTGACGGCGCTGTCCTGGCTTTGCACCAGGGCCCAGACATAAGGCCAGTTACGCATGAATAGCGCATTGCCCGACTGGAAGACGCCGCGTCCTTCTTCCTCGGTGTAATTGAGCACGCCACGGGGGGCGATGTCTCCGACCCAGCTCTTGGCCAGGGTCAACGCCGCCCGTGAGGCCTGGCTGTTGACCACGATATCGCCTTGGGCGTTGACCAGCCCGCCTTGCGGTTGGCTGCTGATCCACTCCAGGGCATTGCACGTCAGGCCTTCGTAGGCGCGTCCCTGGAATACATAACCCCAGGCATTGGCATTACCGGCAGCGCGCTCCGCCTGCTGGACAGTCCTGGCGGTGGCCGTCATTTCTTCCCAGGTCTGGGGCACGGGCTTGTTGTATTTCTCGAGCAAGTCCTTGCGGTAATACAGCAACCCCGAATCGGTGAACCACGGCATGGTCACCAGGCGCCCGTTCACCGTGGCGTTATCCACCTGGGCCTGGAAATACCCCTGGGTGGCGTCGGCCGCAAGCACCTGGCGCAAGTCCAGCAAGTGTTTGGCCAACATGCCCGGCCACACCATGTCGATCTGGATGATGTCGATGTCGCTGGATTGCACACTGAGGATCTGTTGGTAGAACGACAACCGTTCGGTCGCCGAGTTAGGTGTGGAAACCACTTCGACACTGTTGCCGGTCTGCTTCGACCACGCCTCGACGGCCTCTTTGCACAGTTGCAATTCGGCACCCACGGCACCACAGGAAATCGTCAGGTTGGCGGCAGTCGACAGGGCCGGAAACCCGACGCAAAGGCCGAGCAGCGCCGCTGGCAGGAGCGATTTGAGCTGTTTCATAAAGCCCTCTTTATTTTTGTTTTTAGAAAAGTTAACGTTAACATCGCCAAATGTAGCAGCGTATTTGCGATGAGGCATCCTTTTTTTCCTCTGCTTTGACAATTCAGAACCTGGGCGGAAAAGGTCGGTCGCGGCAACAGAACAATAAAAACAAACAGGGAAAATCCACATGCAGAAAGCATCAAGCTGGCTACTCGCAAGCGTGCTCGGCGCCTCGGCGGCCACCTCTCAGGCCGCGACTCTGGAAGAGCGCATGGCAGCGTTCGAAGCCCGTGCCAGCGCAGCGGAAAAGCGTGCAGCCGCCGCCGAACAACAAACCCAGGCACTCGCCAGGGAACTGCAGCAAATCAAGCTCGCCACACCCACCGCGCAACCGACCGTGTCCACCGTTGCGACACCCACGCTCGATGCCCGCCTGGCAAAACTCGAAGCCCGCCAGCAAAGCACGGAAAAGCAGGGCGGTAGCGCTCACCTCACTGACGGCTTCAGCTTCAAGGGCTACGCCCGCTCCGGGTTGCTGATCAACGATGGGTTGGGTGGCGGGCGTGGCGGTCCGTACACCACCCCGGCCGGTTCCGTCGGCGGCGCCGTCGGGCGACTCGGGAACGAGGACGACACCTACATGCGCATCGACCTGTCGAAAGAGCTGTACGCGCAGAACGGCACCCGCTCCAAATTCACGGTGTCCATCGCCGATGGCGTAGAAAGCTCCAACGACTGGACTGCCGAGGAAAGCAATCTGAACGTACGCCAGGTGTTTACCGAACTCGATCACCTCGCGGCATTCAAGGGCAACTCGATGTTCGAGCATTCCACCTTGTGGGCTGGCAAGCGCTTCGACAGGGACAATTTCGACATCCACTGGCTGGACTCCGACGTGGTCTATCTGGCCGGCACCGGGGGCGGTATCTACGACGTGCAGATGACCAAGGAATGGCGCTCGAACTACTCGTTGATCGGGCGTAACTACGGGGATTTCAGCGAGGGCGGGGTCAATGCCGATGTGGAAAGCTACATCCTGACGTCCAACCAGTTTTTCGACGGCGGGCAGTGGCAGTGGATGTTCAACGCCATAGGCTCGAAGAAAAACGACTTCGGCACTCGCACCAATGAAGCGGGACTGGCGCCGGCCGATTCCGGTTTGCACAGCATGGTCGCCAACCACCAGAAAACCTTTTTCGGGCGCGAAGGCTTCTTCAAGACAGCGTTGCTCTATGGGCAGGGGTTGGGGGCTGAAGTCAAGAACGTCGGCGCCGATGGCGAATTGATCGACGATGCCCGGGCTCTGCGTGTGGCGCTGTACGGCGAAACGCCCCTAGCCTCCGACTGGCGCATCGGCCCGAGCCTGCTGGCCGAGCGAAGCAAGGATCGCTACGTCAAGGGTGACGACTACCGTTGGATGACCCTGAACGTGCGCTTGGCCAACGAAATCAACAGCAATTTCGAGATGGCCTACGAGATGAGTTGGCAAACCATGCAGCTTGATCCCAAAGGCTACCTGCAACGCAATGCGGTCGACGGCGAATTCTGGAAGTTCACGGTTGCCCCGACCTTCAAGCCCGATTTGGGCGATCTGCTTACGCGCCCTGAGCTGCGTCTGTTCGCCAGCGTCATGAACTGGTCGTCGGACCTGGACAGGTACAGCTCCACAGACGCCTTCGGCAAGACGGACTTCAACGCCGGCGGCACCTGGCAGTACGGCCTCCAGATGGAAACCTGGTTCTGAGACCCGCCAGTCGAGACCTGTGGGAGCGAGCTTGCTCGCGATGGCAGTGGATCAGCCTGGACAGGCGTTGGATGTGCCGCCGTCATCGCGAGCAAGCTCGCTCCCACAGTTTTGCCGGGCGTTCACAGACTTCGCAGTCACCACCCACCCTCTGTGGGAGCGAGCTTGAACTGGTCAAGTAATTTTGGACACCAGTTAAGGTTTCACGCCGCCAGTTTCTCCATAGCTACCGGCGAACGATAGCCGTTGTAGCTATGGAGCCTGACGTTGTTGTATCGCATCACATAACGTTGCACATCCACGCGGGCTTCATGCTCCGAACTGTAGCCGTCTTCTGGCACCCATTCTGACTTCAGGCTGCCAAAGAAACGCTCCATTGGGGCGTTGTCCCAGCACTCACCTTTGCGACTCATGCTTTGCAGGAGTCCATGCTTGCGCATCTCATTCCTAAATTTGTGGCTGGTGTATTGGCAGCCCTGATC